>DATBBI010000416.1:0-9309 GCA_036271115.1 Trebonia sp. | reverse complement strand
CCGGTCAGCAGGTACGGCTTCGCGCGCAGCAGCCCGATGTTGAGCGGCCACGTGACCGCCCCGCCATCGCCGGCGACGAGAGCCACCGTGACGTGCGGGTCGGCCAGGAACGTCTGGTCGGACATGATGACGGCGTCGCAGGCCGTGGCGATCGTGCAGCCAAGCCCGACCGCGGGGCCGTTGACGGCGGCGATCACCGGCAGGTGGACGTTGATGAGTTCCTCGAACAGCCGCCTGCCGAGGCGCAGCGTGGCGCGGCGCAGCTCAAAGTCGTTCGCGAAGGCCGTGAAGTCGTCGATGTTGCCCCCGGCGCTGAACGCCCGGCCGGCGCCGGTGAGGACGATGGCACGGACCTTCGGGTCCTCGCTCACCTCGTGCAGCGCGCCGGGGAGAGCATGGTGCAGTTCCCCGTCGAAGGCGTTGAGCGCTTCGGGCCGGTTCATGGTGAGGATCCGGACCGGTCCGTCCTCCTCGATCAGCACGGCGTCAGTCATGGGCCGCCTCTGCCTCCTTGAAATCCCGCCCCCTGATCAGGCGGACCGGCGTGAAAACGGCGACCTCGGTTCCGTGCTGGTTGAACACGGTGCAGCGCGACGTGACCACCCCGCGGCCTGGGCGGCTTGATGCCCGGGACTCGGTAGTGGTCACCACCACGTGCAGGGTGTCACCGACGTAGGTCGGCGCCTTCACGGAAAAATCCATGTGCATGAAGGCCAGGCCCGTCCCGTGCAGGACGTTGGTCTGGAGGATCAGCCCCTCGGCCAGGACGTAGACGAGCGCGCCGGGGACCAGGCGGCCGGCGTAGCCGCCGGCGGCGGCGTGACTGGCGTCGTAGAACAGCGGCTCGTTGAAGCCGGCCAGGTGCACGAAGCTCATCAGGTCAGACTCGGTGATCGTGCGGGAAGCCGTCCGGAACGCCGACCCCGCGGTCATATCCTCCCACGTGAGCCCCTGCCCCAGGAGCGGCACGTCGTCACGGGAGTCCGCCACAGCGTCTCCTCCATCCCAATATTAGGAAAATTATTTTATCTAGTTATACAATAACTGACCGGGAGGCGGCAAGGTCGCCGGGGAGCCAGGCCACCCCGGACCCGGCAAACACCCCGCCCGCCCACCAGCACACTGAACCAGCAGAAGAGACACGAGGAAGAGACATGACAGACCGCGACGCGGACTTCCCCGGCTTCCGTCTCGAGCCGTTCGTCCAGGAAGACGGGGGCTGACGGTGGCTACGGACGTCACCGTCCGTCTCGATGGCGGTGTCGCTGTGCTGTGCCTGGACGGCGCGGAGCGCATGAACGCCATCGGCTCGCATACCTACCGGGCGCTGGCCGCGGCGGTCACCGCGGTGGAGAGCAACGGGCAGAGCCGGGCGGTCGTCATTCACGGCGCGGGCCGGGCGTTTTCCGCGGGCGCGGACATTGAGGAGATGGGCGGATTCGGGTCGGCCGAGGAATTCCGTCAGTTCATTCACGGCTTCACCGACGCGCTGGCGATCCTCGAGCGGAGCCGCCTACCGATCGTCGCGGCGATCAACGGCCTCGCCCTCGGCGGCGGGCTCGAGCTGGCCATGGCATGCGACCTGCGGGTCGCCGCCGACGGCGCCAAGCTTGGCCTGCCCGAAGCCAAGCTCGGCGTGCTGCCCGGCGCCGGAGGCACCCAGCGGCTGCCGCGGCTCATCCCGCGCGGCGTGGCCACCGAGATGATCATGCTCGGGCGCACGATCGACGGCTCCCGGGCCTACCAGCTTGGCCTGGTGAACCAGCTGGCGGCCAGCGGGGACGCGGCCGTGACGGACGCGGTTACGCTCGCCGGTGAGCTGGCCGCCGGGCCGGGCCTGGTTCCCGGCCGGACGAAAGCGCTGCTGAGGGAGACCGCAGAGGCCGAGCTTGGCGAAGGGATCGCCCGGGAGCGGGAGATCGCCACCGAACTGTTCGCGACTCCTGACGGCCACGAGGGCTTCGCGGCTTTCCGGGAACGCCGGGCACCTGTCTTCGCGGCGGGACCGCCGTCATGAACGTCAGCTATCCGCCCGAGGCGGAGTCCTTCCGGGCCGAGGTGCGGGCGTTCCTGCGCCGGGCGCTGCCAGACGACTGGCGGGGCCTGGGCGCCCTGGACGGCGACGAAGCGCGCGCGTTCACCGAGACGTGGCGGGCGACGCTGGCGGCCGAGGGATACCTCACGCCGAGCTGGCCGCCCGAGTACGGCGGCGCCGGGCTGTCCCGGCTCCAGCAGGTCGTCCTAGTCGAGGAACTCGCCACCGCCGGCGTGCCGTTCAAGGGCGAGAACGACAACTTCAGCATCAAGATGATCGGCAACCTGCTGCTCCGGTACGGCACCGATGAGCAGAAGAGCAACTTCCTGCCGCGGATCGTGAGCGGCGAACACCGCTGGTGCCAGGGCTTCTCTGAGACGGAAGCGGGCTCTGACCTCGCCGGGCTACGCACCAGGGCCAGGCTCGAGGACGGCATGTGGGTCATCGACGGGCAGAAGATCTGGACGTCGGACGCGCGGACCGCCAACTGGATCTTCCTGCTCGCCCGCACCGATCCGGACGCGGAGCGGCACCGGGGCATCACCATGCTCCTCGTGCCCATGGACCAGCCCGGCATCGAGGTCAGGCCGATACGGATGATGTCCGGGGGCGGCAACTTCAACCAGGTGACCTTCGACGGCGCTCGCACCGCCAGCGACAACGTGGTGATCGGCCCTGGCGACGGATGGAAGGCGGCGATGGCGCTGCTCGGGCTGGAACGCGGCGACGAGGCCGCGACCAACCCGATCTACTTCGGGGCCGAGGTGAGACGGCTCATCGCCCTGGCGCGGGAGCGGGGGGTAAACACAGACCCCGTCGTGCGCGACGAACTCGCCCGTGCCTACACCCGGGCGGAGATTATGAAATACCTCGGCTGGCGCACGCTCACCGGCTGGCTGAAGGGGGAAGTGCCCGGCCGGGACGCCTCGGTCTCCAAGCTCTACTGGAGCGAGCACCACCGTCAGGTCACCGATCTCGCCGTGACGCTGCTCGGCGCCGCGGCGATGACGCCAACCGGGCGCGGCCCGATCAGGCATTACCGGACCGATGATCCCGACGCGCCCAACTCGCCGGCGTCGTGGACCGGGACGTGGATGACCGCGATCTCGGGCACCATCTACGCCGGCACCTCAGAGATCCAGCGGAACATCCTGGCCGAATCAGTCCTCGGCCTGCCGAAAGAGCCACGCAGCCACTAACCGAGGAGACGTTTTCAATGACCACACCCGATGCCGCGGAACCGCTCGTCACGAAGGAAGTCACCGACGGGGTCGCCGTGCTCACGTGGAACCGCCCGGAGCGTAATAACGCGTGGTCGGTGCCGATGGAGCAGGAGTACTACAAGCTGCTGCGCGAATGCGGCAAGGACCCCGCGGTCAGGGTCATCGTCGTCACGGGAGCCGGCAAGAGCTTCTGCCCCGGCCTGGATGCGGGCGCCCTGTCCGATCAGGCCGCGACCGGCACCACGACGTGGCCGCACCGCCGCGATCCCATCACGCTGCCCCGGACGATCCGCAAGCCGGTCATCGCCGCCATCAACGGGGCGTGCGCCGGGATCGGCCTGGTCGCGGCCATGAACTGCGACCTGCGCTTCGCGTCGGCGACCGCCAAACTGACGACCTCGTTCAGCCAGCGCGGGATCATGGCCGAACACGGGATTGCCTGGTCGCTGCCCCGGGTCGTCGGCGTGTCGAAGGCCCTGGACCTGCTGTTTTCCGCGCGCATCGTGCAAGGCGAGGAAGCCCTGGCGATCGGCCTCGTGGACCGGATCTACGACCGCGACGTGCTGATGGAGGAAACCCTCACCTATGCCCACGGCCTGGCCGCGAACAGTTCGCCGCTCGCCATGGGCGTGATGAAGCAGCAGGTGTACGAGGCTCAGGAGAGCACGCACGAAGACGCGCGCCTGATGGCCTTCCGGTGGTGGTACGACGTGATGCGCGTGAATGGCGATTTCAAGGAGGGTGTGGGCTCCTTCGTGGAGAAGCGCCCGCCGCACTTCGCCCCGTGGGATCCGGAAACCCCGGCCGAGCCCGCCCCGCTGCCCGACTGACCCGCGATGGCGGACAGCGGCGACGACATCCTGCTGATCGAGGACCACGGGCCGGTCCGGGTGCTGACCCTGAACCGGCCGAGCGTGCTGAACGCCGTGTCCCCGCAGCTCGGTGAGGCGCTCCGCGCGGCACTCGCCGGGCTTGACGCCGAGCCGGGTGTCCGGGCCGGGATCGTCACCGGTGCCGGGGACCGTGCCTTCTGCGCCGGCGCCGACCTCAAGGCGATGCAGGGCACCGGGCCGTCCATGGGCGATGGCGCCGGCGTCATCACCCGTGCCCTGCGGTTTCGCGCGGCTACGCCGGTCCTCGCTGCGGTGAACGGCCTGGCCTACGGCGGTGGACTCGAGCTCGTGCTGTCTTGTGACCTGGCCGTCTGCTCGGAGCAGGCACTGTTCGCCCTGCCCGAGGTAAAGCGCGGCGTCCTCGCGACCGGCGGCGGCCTGGTCCGGCTGCCGCACGTGATCGGGCCGCGGCGGGCACTGCAGATGGCGCTGACCGGCGAGCCAGTCGATGCCGCCACGGCGCTGAGCTGGGGCCTGGTGAACGTTGTCGTGCCCGCCGGCAGCGTGCTGGAGCACGCGATGTCCTTCGCCCAGGCAATCGCCTGTAACGCCCCGCTCTCCGTGGCAGCGAGCAAGCGACTGATCAACGAAGGCGCGCGGCTGTCCGAGGAGGACGCCTGGGCGCTGAGTAAGGCCGCGTTCGAGCAGATCAAGGACACCGCCGATGCCCGTGAAGGCCCGCGGGCCTTCGCGGAGAAGAGACCACCGCGGTGGCAGGGCCGGTAACTCGCGGGTGGCTAACCGATCAGGTCGTTGCCTAGGTTGCCGATGTTGATCCTGAGGTTGCGGCCGCGGGGCGAGTAGTCGTAGCCGGCTAGCGGGTAGCCGTTGGTGAGGAAGGCGAAGGACGTGCCGGCCTCGGGGTCCATGAAGCCGAGCTGGCAGGGGGCGCCGCCGTTGCCGAACGTGGCCGCCGAGCCGGTGCGCGGGGTCCACGGTCCGCCGATCTCGCCGCTCACCGTGCAGAACAGCCCGAGGTTGGCCACCTCGTCGCTGCCGCCGTAGATCTTCTCCCCCCACGGCTTTTCCGAGACGTGGATCCTGGTGGCCCCGGCGATGACCTCGGGGCGCCACAGCCCCGAGTGGACAAGGGCCTGGAACAGCAGGGCGACGTCGGCCGCCGTGCCCGCGATCGAGTGGCTGGGCTCACCCGCGGCGAGCACCTCGGGGTTGGCCAGGTACCACGGGCCCCAGGGGTCGGGTTCCTGGTCGTCCGCGGTCCGGTCGGTGGCGACAGGCACGGCCAGCGCGGACTCGAAGGAGTCGGCGGGCACGGGCAGCAGGAACCCGAGGCCGAGCGGCTCCACGATGGCGCCGCGCAAGTACGCGGGGAACGTCATCCCCGTCTTGCGCTCGGTGATCTCCGCGATCAGCCAGGCCGCCCCGGTCAGGTGGAACTGCAGGCGGGACCCCGGCTCCCAGTCCAGGTGCCACTTTGCGAAGGCCTCCAGGCGTTTTTGCCTGTCCAGCATCTTGGGATAGCCGAGCGGGGCGAACGGGAAACCCGCGGTGTGGGTCAGCACCTGCCCGACCGTCACGACGTCCTTCCCGTTCGTGCCGAACTCGGGGATGATGTCGGCGACACGCTCGCTGGTGTCCAGCAGCCCGTCGCTGATCAGCTTCCAGACCGCCGCGGCGACCACCGTACGCCCAACCGACTGGAGGATGTACCGCTTGCCGGACGTGGCGTCCCCGTACGTCTCGAAGGCGACGAGCCGCCCTTCGCGGGCGACCGCCACCTGCGCCGACGGCAGCGGCCCGGCGTCGACCTCGAGCCGGACCCGGTCGAGGAACAGCCGGAGCCGGCGCGGATCGATGCCCACGCTCTCGGGGGCTGCCAGCTCAGCGGAGACAGGTGATACGTACGTCATTCCTCGGTCCTTCAGGAGATCAGCGTGCGGCCGCCGTCGAGCATCAGCGTGGCCCCTGTGAGGTAGGAGAAGTCGTCGCTGACCAGCGCGGCCACCGCGCGGCCGATGTCGGTCACCGGGTCACCGAAGCGGCCGGCCGGAATCCCGCGCAGCACCCGCCTGAAGCGCTCCGGGCTCCGCTCGGCGAACTCCTGCGCCGAAGGGCTCATCGCGGCGGGACAGATCACGTTGACCCGGATGCCGTCGGGCCCCCACTCCTTGGCCGCGATCCGGCTGAGGCCGCGAATGGCCTCCTTCGTCATGGTGTACGCGGCAAACCCAGTGTCTCCGCTCACCGCCACCGAGGACCCGAAGTTCACGATCGCTCCCCCGCCGCGGGCCTTCATGTACGGGTGGCACGCCTGCATGGCGTAGAGGGTGCCCAGGGCCCCGCTCCTGAACGTCAGCTCCAGGTCCGCGTCGGTGGCGCCGAGAACCGAGACGTCGGGGGTGCGCGCCTGGGCGTTGTTGACCAGGATGTCGATGCCGCCGAAGGCGCCGAGCGCCGCTTCTACCACGCTGGCCACGTCGGACCGCGAGCCGACGTCGCCGGCGGCGACCACGCTCTGGCCGCCCGCGGCGTCGATCTCTTTCTTGACCGCCGCCAGCTTCGCCGGGGTCCGGCCGTTGAGCACGACCGAGGCGCCTCGCCCGGCCAGCACGAGCGCGATCCCTCGGCCGATTCCCTGGCCCGCGCCGGTGACGATGGCCGTCTTACCCGTCAGCTCCATAGGGTCTGGCCTCCCCGCTACGCGTGCACGTTCTTGATCAGGAAGTCGGCGACCGCCGAGGAGAAGACGTCGTTGCGGTCGCCAGCGACCATGTGCCCGGCCCCCGCGACGTCGATCGCCTGCGCCTGCGGCGCCACCCGCAGCAGCGCGTCGGCCTCGTCGGTACCCACCACGTCGCTGTTGCCACCCCGGACCAGCAGCATCGGCACGGCCACGCTCGCGGCCGCGTCCTCGAAGCGCGCCGGGTTGCCGGTCTCGTCCTGCAGCCGCGAGTCGAGGAACTTGGGGTCCCAGTGCCAGTGCAGCCGCCCGTCCGGGCCCGGGCGCAGGTTGCGCCGCAGACCGCTCACGTCCTTGGGCCGCGGGCGATCCGGCAGGTACTGGGAGACCGCGTCGGCCGCCTCCTCCACGGAGGCGAAGCCCTCCGGCTTGCCCCGCATGAAGTCCCCGATCCGGTCCCTGCCGTCCTGGCGCATCCGCGGCGTGACGTCCACCAGGACCAGCGCCGTCGCGTCGACGTGCGGCGGCTCGGCGGCGGCGAGCAGCGAGGCGAGGCCGCCGAGCGAGGCCCCGACCAGCGCCACCGGGCGTCCGAGCTGGCTGGCTACCGCGCGGACATCGCGCGCGTAGGCGCTGATCCCGTAGTTGCCGTCGGCCGCCCAGTCGCTCTCGCCGTGCCCGCGCTGATCCACCGTGAGGGCGAGGAATCCGGCGTCCGCGAGGACCTGCGAGGTGCCGCCCCAGGACTGCCGGGTCTGGCCGCCGCCGTGCAGCAGCAGCACCGCAGGGCCGGACCAGGCGCCTTCGGCGTCCGCGGTAAGGGTGACACCGTCTCCTGCGAACTGGATGGGCATGGCTTCCTCCTTAACCAGGCTTAACCGGGCTTGACCAGCGCCCCACAGAGCTAAATCATTTGAACAAGTTAGTTATATCACGGGGAGTCCGGTTACACTGCGGACAGACTCCGCGGGATGTGCGCCGGAGGATGTGAGCCGGGAGGATGGTGGTACGCATGAAGGTCGCCGGCAAACCCGTGATCGTGACGGGCGGGGCCAGCGGGATCGGGCGGGCACTCGCCGAGCGGTTCGCCGCCGAGGGTGCCCGCGGCGTGGTCGTCGCGGATATCGACGCGGAGTGGGCGCACAAAGTGGCTGCGAAGATCGGCGGCGTGGGCGTCGGCTGTGACGTCGGCGACCCCGACGCGATCGAAAGCCTGGTGCGCACCGCGGAAGACGCGTTCGGCCCGGTCGGCGTCTTCTGCTCGAACGCCGGGTTCACCGACCCGGCGCCGGGCGATATCAGTCAGCCGGTGGACGCCTGGCGGCGCATCGTCGACGTGAACATGATGGCGCACGTCTGGGCGGCGCGCGCGGTGCTGCCGTCGATGCTCGAGCGCGGCGAGGGCTACCTGCTCCAGACGATCTCGTCGGCGGCGCTGATCACTGGCCCGTCCGGCCCCGGCTATACGATGACCAAGCACGGCGCGCTCGGTTTCGCCGAGTGGCTCACGCTGAACTACGGGCACCGGGGCATCCGGGTGTCCTGCCTGTGCCCGAACGCCGTGTACACCGGGATGTTCGGCCGGCCGCACGACGACGCGTCCACCACGCCGCCGGATGGCGGCAAGCTGGGTGAGGTCCTCATGCCCGAGGACGTTGCGGGCACCGTGCTCGACGCGATGGACGCCGAGCGGTTCCTGATCCTGCCGCACCCCCGGGTCGGCGACTCGTTCCTGCGCAAGGCGACCGACTACGACGCCTGGATCGCCAGGACCAGGACCCGGCTGCTCGGGATGTCCTAAGCCCCGCCGAACACGAAGTCGTCGATCAGCGCTGCGAGCTCGACCGGCCGGTCGCCCTGGATGGAGTGGCCCGCGCCATCGACCGTCTCCAGCCGGGCCGACGGCTGCCGGCGCCGGAATTCGGCCCTGTCCTCGTCGCTGACCACGCCGGACGCCGATCCGCAGACGAGCATGACCGGGGCCGTCACCGCGGCCAGGTCGGCCCACAGGCCGGCGAAGTCCAGCCGATCGCCCGGGGGGCGTAGCCGATCGTACCGCCAGGCCCACCGGCCGTCCGGCAGCTCTCTGGCGTTGTGCAGCACCCCGCGCCGCAGGGAGCTGACCGACCGGGTCGGGTTATACGTGACGGTGCGCTCCAGCACCTCATCGAACGAGCCGAACACCTCCGGGCCCTGCACGAACTCCGCGATCGGCGCCGACTTCGCTGCGGTCACGCCCGGGGTGACATCCACCACGACCAGGCGGCGCACCAGGTCGGGACGGGTGGCAGCGAGGCGGATCGCGGTGAGCCCGCCGAGCGACATGCCGACCAAGCCGGCTGCCCGCCCCGCCAGTGCGCCGACCGCTTCTGCGATGGCTTCTGCGTTCCTGACCGGCCAGTAGTCCCGGTCGGGGCGCCAGTCAGACCGCCCGTGCCCGGGCAGGTCCACGGCGATCACCGGCCGGCGCAGCGCCAGGGCCACCGTGTCCCAGGTGTGGGCGTTCTGCGCGCCGCC
>DATBBI010000415.1:0-4268 GCA_036271115.1 Trebonia sp. | reverse complement strand
GAGCCCGTAGAAGAGCACCTGCGGCGCGAAAACGATCAGCATCCGGGTGCCGACGCCCGCCAGGTCGGCGCGCGGGCACCCGCCCGCGTTGCCGAGCAGCACGGAGACGATCGGGTGCGCGGCCACCGCGACCACGGCGCTGACCGGCACCAGCAGCACGACCGTCCAGGTCAGCAGCGCCGACGAGATCTGCCTGGCCGCGTCGCCGGCCCGGCCGGCGGGCCCGGCGAGCACCGGCACCACGACCGAGGCGAGCGCGCCGCCGAGCACGATGTCGTAGATGATGTTCGGCACCATGTTGGCGGTGGTGTAGGCGGTGCCCAGGCACGTGGTGCCGACCGTGTGCGCGAATACCACCTGACGGCCGAACCCGACCAGCCGGGCGAGCACGGTGATGACGCCGATCATCACGGCGGCCCGCCCGATGCCACCAATGTGCTGCCGAGCGCCCCCGCGCTCGGTGACAGGAGCGGTCACGGCTCCCGGCGCGGGGATGCTTCGGAGTCTTCTCCCGAACGTACGGTGCCGACTCCGGCTGGTTCCGCTTCCCGCGGAGCGGGGGCGACGTCCGCGACGGCCGGCGGGCGCCTGCCGAGCATGTCCAGCCAGCGCAGCGGCGGCACGGCCTCGATGACCTTGGTGAAGCTGACCTTCTCGCTGGCGCCGGTCAGCGCGACGATGCCGGCCAGCAGCGCGATCCGCGCCGGGCGCGGCAGGCTGACCGCGGCGGCGCCGCCGAGCATCGCGCCCAGTGCGTTGGCGCCCGCGTCGCCCAGCATGGCGCGCTCGCCGAGGTCGTCGGGGAGCAGGGCGAGCGCCGCGCCGAGCGGGGCGGCCACCGCCTGGCCGCCCCGCTCGGGGGCCCCGGCCTTGATCAGGGCGGCCGACAGGGTGGCCACCTTGATCGCCCGGCCCGGGCGGAGGTCGAACAGGTTGAGCAGGTTGGCGCCGCCGGCCACCAGGCCGGCGTTGATCACCACGTCCGCGGGTTCCCCGCCGAGCAGCAGCGCGCTAGCGAGGCCGGTCACGCCGAGGCCGCCGAGCTTGACCGCGCCGGTGGTGACCTCGCCGTTCGCCAGCGCGCCGAGGTGGCCGCGCAGGCCGCGGCGCTTGCCCGAGCCTGCCAGGTCGTCGTAGACGCCGAAGCCGAACGCGCCGGCCCCGGCCAGGGCGAGCGCCTGAGCGGGCCGGGCGGAGGAACGGGCCCGTTCCGAACAAAAGAATTGAGCCAGCACCGCACCGGCAGCGACGGCGGGGCCTTCGAGGAGCGTGACCGGCTCGCCGCGGTGGTTGACGCGGGTCCAGGTCTTCTCGCCGCCCGGCGGGCGGCGCGTGAGCACCGCGTAGGCGGCGCGCGCAGCGCCAGCGGCCGCGACCGAACCCGCGACGGCCGCGAGGGCCCGATTCACTTCTTCGCGCCAGCCTTCCGGGTCGTCGTCGAGTGTGGCGTGGCGGTCTGCGTCGGAGTCGACGTCGACGTCGGGGTGGGGAGCGGCGACGGGCTGACGGCGGACGCACCGGAGATACCGTAGCTGTTCGGCTTCTTGCCCGCTAGCTGGTTGGCGAGGGCGTCCACGACCGTAATCTGGCCGAGCGTCAGGTCCGCGTCGTCCACGCTCGAGACCTGGCTGGAGACGCTGCTCGAGCGCAGTACCGACATCGCGCTGCCCGACTGCGCGGACCCGAGGGCGCTTCCCGCGACCAGGGTCGCCGAGCTGGCGCTCGCGAACTGCTGCGCGACCGCGAGCAGCACCTGGTTGGCCGGGTCGTTCTGGCCGTCGGCGGGGGCTGACTCAGGGGTGACGATGACCACGAGCTGCGCGGGGGCGGTCGGGGCTCCGGCAGGCGACACGGTCAGGTAGCCGCCTTGCGCGTAGGCGCTCAGGATTTGCTGCGCGTCGGTGGGCGCGACCGCCGTGGTCGTGGTGGCCAGGATCGCGGTGGCGATCAGCTGGGCCGCCTGCTGCTGGTAGGTGGTCTGCGGGTTGCTGCCGGTGGGGAGGGTGGCGCCGTCCTGGCTGGCGATCGAGTTGTTGATGCTGCCAAGGCTGGACTGGTTGGCGCCGCTGATGTCGTTGAACTTCGGCTGCAGCGCCACCTCGCCGGTGACGGTGGCGCCGGCCAGCGTGGCGGCCTGCTTGATGCCGTCCACGACCGAGCCCTGCGCGCCGGGCTCGGTGACGATGACCAGGTTTTCGCCTTTCAGCTGCCTGGCCAGCAGCGTGGGCTCCGCGGACTGCAGGTACTGTTCCGCGGCGCTGGACTGGGACAGGTAGCCGTCACGCGCCGCCTGTGCGGCGGTGAGCTGGTTTTTCAGCGAGTCGTTCGTCGACTGGAGCAGGTCCAGCGTGCCGCCGCGCAGGTTGGTGGCGCCGAGCACGATGCCGATCGCCAGCGCCAGGAACACGGCGACGATCGAGACGAGGTGGTAGCGGAAGTCGATCACGTGAACAGTCCAGTGAACCAGGTAGTGAAGGTGCGCCAGGTGACGCTGAAGTAGTTGCCGAGGATCGGCCCGGCAGGCGAGAACATCACCACGATGACCAGCGTGACCGCGGCGGCGAGCACCAGTACCAGCAACGCCCAGCCGGAGATCCTGCTCTGGTACAGCTGGTGCACGCCCCGGGCGTTGACGAGCTTACCGCCGACGCGCAGGTGCGTGAGGAACGTGCTCGCCATGCCCGGCCGGCCCTTGTCGAGGAACTCCTCCAGGGTCCAGTGCGTGCCGACCACGGCAATCAGGCTGGCGCCGCAGGCGTCGGCGACGAGCAGCGCCACGTCCTCGCTGGTGCCCGCGGCCGGGAGCGGGACGGCGTCCAGGCCGAGGGACTGCAGCCGGGCCAGGCCCGGGGCGTGGCCGTCGGGGTAGGCGTGCACGACGAGTTCGGCCCCGGAGCACAGCGCGTCGTCGGTGACCGAGTCCATATCGCCGATGATCACGTCCGGCCGGTAGCCGGCCTCGAGCAGCGCGTCGGCGCCGCCGTCCACGGCGAGCATCACCGGCCGGTACTCGCGGATGTAGGGCCGCAGGGCGCGCAGGTCCTCCCGGTACCGGTAGCCGCGGACGACCACGAGCACGTGCCTGCCGTCCATCGAGGTACCGAGCTCGGGGAGCTGGATGCCGCTGGTCAGCAGGTCGACCTCGTGGCGGAGGAACTCGAGCGTGTTCGCCGCGAAGGAGTCGATCTGGGTGGTCACGCCGTCGGTGGCCTGCTGCATCGACTTGGCGAGCGTGGTCTCGTCCTGGAGCACGCCCTTGGCGACCGCCTGGTCGCCCGCGAACAGCACGTCGCCGTCCAGCCGGACGACGGCGCCCTCGCTGACCCGGATCAGCACGTCGCTGCCGACGTCGTCCAGCAGCGGGATGCCAGCCTCGAGCAGCAGCCGCGGGCCGAGGTTCGGATACCTGCCGGTGACGGACTTCGCCGCGTTCACGACGGCGGCGACCCGGCAGTCGATCAGCTCGTCCGCGCTCACCCGGTCCAGGTCGGCGTGGTCGATGACCGCGATGTCACCGGGGTTCAGCCGCTTGACCAGGACCTTCGTCCGCGGGTCCACGCGCGCGACGCCAACGATGCCGGGCGGCTCCTCAGCCTTGCCCCGCCCGACGCGCGGGATCCTCACGGACGGTAGTTTCATTGCCTTTCATCCTGGCATAACGCGGCGACTACCACGTGCCATGCTGAGTATCACTGGGTGCTACAACCCCTCTCGTGGCGCGTGCGGCCGTCCGCGGCATACGGTGGACGGGTGACTGCGCAGCCTGCTTCTGACTCGATCCGGCTCACTTCCCTGTCGCACGGCGCCGGCTGTGCGTGCAAGCTACCGCTGTCGGCTCTGGACCAGCTCATGGTCTCCCTCGGTTCTTCTGCTGACGGCAGCGCCGCTGCCGTGCTCGGCGCGGCGGGCGGTGCCGGCGGCGACCTGCTGGTCGGCGCGGCCGAAGGCGACGACGCCGCGGTGCTGCGCCTGGACGACGAGCGCGCGCTGGTGCTGACCACCGACTTCTTCACCCCGATCGTGGACGACGCCAGGGACTGGGGGCGGATCGCCGCCGCTAACGCGCTGTCCGACGTATACGCCATGGGCGGGCGGCCCGTGGTGGCGCTGAACCTCACCGCATGGCCGGGGACGACGCTGTCGCTCGACCTGCTGGCCGAGGTGCTGCGCGGCGGGGCGTCTGTCTGCGCTTCTGCCGGGTGCCTGGTGGTCGGCGGGCACACGATCGACGACCCGGAGCCCAAGTACGGGATGGCCGTCGTGGGGCT
>DATBBI010000414.1:0-4429 GCA_036271115.1 Trebonia sp. | reverse complement strand
CGGCTTCGGGAGGAATATGCCTAGCGGCTGGGCGACCAGGCGCGTGACGGCGCCGGTGTCGTCGAGCTCGAACTCGACGGTGATGGCCGGCTGGCCCTTGACGCCGAAGCGCAGGCCGTGCCCTGGCTCGAGTTCCAGCGGCGGGGTGCCGGGGGCGGCCACGGTCAGCACGCGGTCACCCTGCACGGCGACCACGATCTCGACAGGGCCCATCGCGTACATGCCGGACAGCCGGCTGAGCACCTCGGGGTCCCGGGCCGGGGCGTCGGGGAGCCGGCCGAACCGCAGCGCCTCGACGGACGGCTCGAACGGGACGGTGAGGCCCGTGATGTCGCCGTCGGCGTCGGACAGGAACATGAGCGGGAAGATGTGCGACTGGTCGCCGAGCTCGTGCCATTCGAGGTCGAACGTCTCGTAGTGCCGGTGGGTCATGCTCAGGTCCAGCGTGCCGAGCCGGGGCCGCAGGGTCTCCCCGTCGGCGGTGATGCTGAGCACCCCGTAGCCGGGATGGTCGTAGTCGCCGGCGTAGGCGGCCAGCGGCCGGGGCAGCGCCGCGC
Source organism: Trebonia sp. (assembly GCA_036271115.1). Lineage (GTDB taxonomy): Bacteria > Actinomycetota > Actinomycetes > Streptosporangiales > Streptosporangiaceae > Trebonia. Next base: position 3,872 of record DATBBI010000414.1, on the reverse strand, counting down.
CGGCAACGACCCGGCGGACGCCGCGGGCCTCGCGCATCCCGCCCACGGCGGCGTCGAAGCGCGGCTTGAAGTTCCCGAACCAGTCCAGCGGATCCAGCCCGAGGAACTCGTCGAGCACCCGGTAGCCGACGACCGGTGCCATGACGCTCGACGAGGAGTTGGTCAGCACGATGACGCCGATGCCGTCGTCGGGCAGCAGCATGCACTCGGCCTGGAACCCGTCGATGCCGCCGCTGTGCTCGACGATCCGGTGCTCGCGGTACCGGCCGATCGCCCAGCCCAGCCCGTAGGCGTGCCGGGTGGTCGCGGGAAAGGTCGGGTCCTCGGGTATCAGCGTGTGCGGGGTGTGCTGCAGCGCCACCGTGGCCGGCGACATGACCGGCTGACCGTCGGGCGCGCCGGGCACGTGAGCGCCGAGCTGGGCCAGCAGCCAGCGGGTCATGTCGGCGGCGCAGGAGTTGATAGCGCCCGCGGGCGCGAGGGCGGTCACCGGCCGGGCTGGCACCGGGACCACGGCACCGGAACGGCGCTCGTAGGCGGTGGCGTGGTCCGGGTCGGCGAGCATCTCGCCGACCGACAGGTTCGAGCGGCCCATCCCGAGCGGCGTCAGCAGCCGGGACCGCACGTACTCCTCCCACGGCACGCCGGACACCACCTCCACGAGGTGCCCGGCCACCAGGTAGCCGAGGTTGCAGTACTGGAACTGCTGGCGCAGATCCCTGCTGAGCGGCAGGAACCGCAGCCTGCGGACCAGGTCGGCGCGGGACCGATCCGGGTGGCCGAGCCAGGTCAGGTCGTGGCGGGGCAGCCCGGACCGGTGCGCCAGCAGGTCGGTGATGGTCACCCGGCCGGTCACCACGGGATCGTCCAGCCGCAGGCCAGGCAGGTAGTCCTGGAGCGGGCGCTCCCACTCGAGGAGGCCCTCGTCGACGAGGGCGCCGACCGCCGCGACGGTGAACGCCTTCGTGACCGAGCCGATGGCGAACAGCGTGTCCCTGGTAACCGGCGTCCCCGCCGCCTGATCACGGTGGCCCCAGCCGGCGGCCAGGACGACCTCCCCGTCCCGGACGGCGGCGACGGCACAGCCGGGGACCTCCCAGGCAGCGAGCTGCCCGCTGACGAACTCATCGATGCTCTGCACGGAACAGTAGTGAATCAAAACAGGGCGGATCAGGGTAGGCCGGATCAGGGCCGGATCGGGGTGGGCCGGGCCGGGCCAATCCCGGGACGCACGCGCCGGGTCCGGTTCCACCATAGCGAGAGCGCCACCGCGGCGGCGATGAGCAGGCCGCCGGCGCCGGCGAACCAGGCGGCCAGGTCGACGTGCTTGCGGACAATCGTGAAGGCCGCGGGCAGGTGGTCCAGGGCACTGTTGAGCTGGCTGGCGTCTTGCGCGCGGTAGAACGAGCCGCCGGTGGTCTTGGAGATCTGCATCAGCGCGCCGTAGTCGGCCTCGAACGGGTTGCCCGCCCCGCCGACGCCGCCGCCCCCGCCGCCGAAGCCGCCGCCCCCGCCGCCGACGCCGCCGCCCCCGCCGCCGAAGCCGCCGAACTGCCCGGCGCCGCACGCCAGCGGCGCCGGGTTGGCCGTGCCGTAACCGATCGTGAAGACGCGCACGCCCCGCGCGGCGGCCTCCTTCGCGGCGGTTGGCGGGGCGACGCCCCGGTTGTTCGAGCCGTCGGTGAGCACGACGATCACGTCGTCCGCGTAGCCGGCGTTCCGGTTACGCGTGTCGGTCGCGCCGGTCGGCGCGACCGACGGGTCCACCTGCGCGATGGCGTCGAGCGACGTCAGGATGCCCTCGCCGATCGCGGTGCCGTCGTCGGTGGTGAGGCCGGCGAGCGCGCCGAGCAGCTGCTGCGTGTTCGTGGTCGGCGGGACGAGCACGACGGCGGTGCTCGCGAAGACGACGAGGCCGATGCGCGGGCCGCCCGCCTGGGACCTGATGAAGGCGCCCGCGGAGTTCTCGGCCGCGGTGATCCGGTTCGGCTTCACGTCTGTTGAGCACATGGAGCCCGAGACGTCCAGCGCGAGCATGATCGTCGCGCTCGACGACGCGACGGGCACGGTCGCCTGCGGGCGGGCGGCGCCGATCGCGAGCACTGCGAGACCCGCCGCCAGCAGCCCCGCGGGGATGCGCCGCCGCCAGCGCGACCGGCCCGGCACGGCCGCGGCGACGAGCGCGATCGACGTGACCCGGACCGCTGCGCGCCTGCGCCTGCGCCTGGTCAGCCACCAGGCGGCGACCACCAGCGGGATGACGAGGAGCGACAGCAGCGCCCACGGCCAGGAGAAGGACATTCAGACCACCCGCCCCGTCCGGGCCACGGTGAGCACGGCGCCCGCGACGAGCAGCGCGAGGGCCAGCGCGATGAAAGCGCCGGCCAGCGGCAACGGCTGGTTGGTGACCGTGAGCCTGAGGTTGATCGACGAGGCGATCCCGTTCAGCTGACTCGCGTCCGACGCCGGGTGGTACGCGCCGCCGGTGGCCTCAGAGATGGACTTGAGCGTGGCTTCGTCGAGGGCGGTGAACAGGTGAAAGCCGTCCACATCGACGGTGGTGCCCGCGGCGGTGCCGACCCCGACGGTGTCGATGTGCACGCCGGCCCGCTGGGCGACGGCGGCCGCCTTGGCGGCGCCCGTGCCGCCGCTGGACACGTCCTGCCCATCGGAGAACAGCACGATCGTGGCGGACGGCCAGTAGCCGATCGCCGGAACGCCGCCGTTCCGGCCGAGAACGACAGTCCTGTGCGTGATCGCGGACAGCGAGGCGAGGATGGCGTCGCCGAGCGAGGTGCCGCCGGCAGGCTTCAGCCTGCGGACCGCGGCCGTCACGGTCGAGTGATCGGCGGTGGGCAGCGCCGCCTCGAGGCCGCCCTGCTGGAACGCGACGACGCCGATCTCCACGCTCGGCGGCTGCGCGTTGATGAACGACACCGCCGCCTGCTTGGCGGCGTCGAGACGGTCAGGCGGCACGTCGGTCGCGGCCATGCTGCCCGAGACGTCCACGGCGAGGATGACGGTGCCGGAGGCGTGCGACACCGGGACGGACGCCGACGGGCCCGCGACGGCGATCGCCAGCACGGCGACGCCCGCGATCGTGCACCACACGCCCGCCGCCCGGCCGTGACCGCGGCCCCGGCCGGCTGCCGCGACCCCGGCTGCCGCGAGGGCGGCGGACCGCCGCCGCGCGGCGACGATCGCGGCCCACGCCAGGGCCGCCGCCACGACCAGGCCGACGGCGAGCAGTGCGGGATTGGCGAAGCTCATGCGCGCCTGCGCCTGGTGCTCGCGACGACCTCGATGAGCGCCGTGGCCAGGTCGGCGCTCGTGTCGATGCGGTGCAGCGGCACCGCGGCCCTGCGCATTCCCATGGCGAGGCGGGCATCGCGCTCCTCGGCGCCCGCGCGCACCCGCGCCCGCAGCAGCGGGTCGCCGGAGTCGATGACGAGCTGCTCACCGGTCTCGGCGTCTTCGACGACGATGAGGCCGGCGTCGGGCAGCTCGTCGTCGGCCGCGTCGATGACGCGCAGCGCGACGACCTCGTGCCGCGGCACCAGGCGCAGCAGCGACCGTTCCCAGTCGCCGTCGCCGATGAAGTCGGAGATGACCACGATGAGGGCGCGCCGCTTGGCGAGCTTGGCGACCGCGTCGAGCATCGCCGCGAGGTCGGTCGTGCCGCCCCGCCGGCCGTTGCCGCCCTTTCTGACACGCTCGGTCCTGGCGAGCTCGGCGCCGATGCGCAGCGCGTGCCTGCGCCCGGTGCCCGGCGGCACGGTGCGCACCTGGTGACCTGGCAGGTCGTAGAGCAGCGCGCCGACCCGGTTCCCGCCCCGGCCGAACAGCCGGGCGAGGACCAGGGCCAGCTCGCT
>DATBBI010000413.1:0-1849 GCA_036271115.1 Trebonia sp. | reverse complement strand
AGGCCGCCGGTCAGCCGGTCGCGCACGTACCCGTACCGGCCGCCGAAGAAGGCGGGGTACCAGCCCGCGCGCCCCTCGAGCGCGTCGTGCGCCCCGGTGATCCCCGCGCGGGCGAACTCGAGCGCCATGACGGCCGACTGGGCGGCGATGCCCTGCTGGAGCCGGACCGTCAGCGTGCCCTCGAAAAGCCCCTGGAGGTTGCCCGCCACCTGGCTGTAGCCGACGCCGAGACAGTCGAGCAGCTGACCGGAGTCAAGGCCGGCTACGCGGCCCGCGACCAGCGAGCCCGCGAGGACTCCCGTCTGGTAGGTCAGCGACATCACGCGAGGCCTGCGGTCGGCGCCGCCGAGCCGCATGTCGACCGCGAGCGCCAGCCGGCACGCGATGTCGTTACCGAGCGCCACGGCGTCGATAAAGCGCCGCCCGCTGACGCCGCCGGCCTGCTCGGCCACCGCGAGCGCGACAGGCACTGTCGTCGCCGTGGCGTGCACGAGGGCCTGCTCGTGCACGTCGTCGAGCTCCATCGCGCGCGCGAGCGCGGAGTTGACGAGCGCCGCGTTATGGGCCGGCACCCGGGCGCCGGTCCCGATCACGGTCGCGTCGGGCCTGCCGCCCCAGCCCTCGATGACCCGCCTGATGCCCGGCAGGCCCGCGGCGTCGTGCGCGGCAATCGCCGCGCCGATCGTGTCGAGCGCCAGCCGGGCCGCCGCATGGCGGCTGGCTTCCGGCACGGTTCCGGTAGCGACATGGCCGGCCAGGACCGCCGCCGCGTCGCCGGTGACCGGCTGGCTCATCGCGGTTCCCCTCGGCTGTCCGTTCCGCTGTTGTACGTTCCGCGGCCCGGCGCGTCTGGGTACGACGCCTGGAGCAGGCCGCTGACGTGGCGGACGCCCCGCGTCATCGCCTGCCGGGCGCCTTCCGCGGCGATGCGCGGGCCGAGCAGCTCGACGTCGAAGAACCCCCGGTACCCGGCGACCGCGAACTGCCCGATGACCCAGCCGAGCGGCACGATCCCGTCTCCTGGCACCACCCGGTCGGGCATGCTGACGCTGGTCGGCACGGCGTCGGCCAGCTGGACGAGGCCGAGGCGCGGCTCGCACGCGCGCAGCGAGCCCGCCAGGTCGCGCTCTCGCCACGACCAGAACATGTCCGCGCAGATCCAGGCACCGGACTCGGCGGCGAGCCGGGCCAGGTCACCGAGCGTGGTGACGAAGCCGGCGTCCTGGCGCAGCACGTTCGTCTGCTCCACGCACACCCGGACGCCGAGCGTGCCGGCGCGGGCGGCGAGCGGCTCGTACGCCGCAGCAAAGGCCGACAGCGCCTGCTCCCACGTGGTCAGCGCGCCGGCCGGGCCCGTCGTCGCCAGCACGGCGCCGGCGCCGGTCTCGTGCGCGAGTTCCAGGGTGCGGGCGAGAGCGGCCCGCTCACCGGGCCACGCGGACTCATCGTCGAGGGTGAAGAGCCGCCCGTGATGCACGTAGGCGACACGGCCGGCCAGCCGCGCGGCGCGGCCCGTCCAGGCCCGGTATTTCCCGAGCGTCAGCCCGTACTTCGCGCCGCCGAGCTCGTCGCACAGCTCAAGGTCCTCGTCAATCGTGGCGCGGGAGTCGGCCAGCGGGTTGACGACCGCGAGCGGGTGCGCGGCCGGCGGCCCGGCTCGCGACGCCGGTGGCGTCACAGGTCCTCGCCGGACGCGAGGGCGGCCAGTGCGGCGAGCTGATCCGTGTAGTGGCCGGCGGACTGGCTGAGGATGCGCGGCAGCAGCGTCGTCACTCCGGCCGCGCTTAGCCGCGCGAGGAACGACCGGGTGCCGTTCGGGTCGCGGAGCGGGTCGGTCACCTGCTCGGCA
>DATBBI010000412.1:0-6772 GCA_036271115.1 Trebonia sp. | reverse complement strand
TGACCGAGAAGTGGGCGGGCGGGCCGCGCTCGTACCTGGGGGTGGCCGCCGCGGGCTTCCCGAACATGTTCATCGTGACCGGGCCGGGATCACCGTCGGTGTTCAGCAACATGGTGCTGTCGATCGAGCAGCACGTGGAGTGGATCAGGGACTGCGTGCTGTATGCGGGTGCGCACGGGTACGCCACGGTGCAGGCCAAGCCGTCGGCGGAAGACGCCTGGATGGCGCACGTCAGCGAGGTGGCGTACTCCACGCTGTTCCCGCTCGCGGACTCCTGGTACGTGGGCGCGAACATCCCGGGCAAGCCGCGGGTGTTCACGTCCTACCTCGGCGGCGTGGGGCCGTACCGGGCTCGGTGCGATGCGGTGGCGGCGGCGGGGTATGAGGGGTTCGCACTCGACCGGAGGTTAGCGATGAGCAGTTCTGTCCATCCGCAGGCGCAGCTGATCCTCGACGGGATGGCCGCCGCCGGCGGCCCGCCGCTCTGGGAGCTGACGCCAGAGCAGGCGCGGGCCATCGTCACCGCGAACAACGAGCACATCGGGCCGGGTCCCGACGTCGCGGCCGTGCGGGACGTCGTGATCCCGGGTCAGGCGGGCGGGATACCGGCACGGGTGTACTCCCCCGCTCCTGACGCGCCAGGAGTGGTGGTCTACTACCACGGCGGCGGCTGGGTGGTCGGCTCGGTCGACGGCTGGGACGCGTCGGTCCGCGCGCTGGCGGTCGCCTCCGGCTGTGACGTGGTGAGCGTCGATTACCGGCTCGCGCCCGAGCACGTGTTCCCCGCGGCGGCGGACGACGCCTACGACGCGCTGGTCTGGGTCGCCGGGGAACTGGCGGACGGGCGGCCGGTGGTGGTCGCCGGGGACAGCGCCGGCGGCAACCTGGCCGCGGTCACGGCGCTGCGGGCGCGCGACCTCGGCGGGCCGGCTCTCGCCTTGCAGCTGCTCGTGTATCCGGTGACCGACTGCGACCTGAACCGGGCGTCGTACCACGAGTACGACGGGGCCGAGTTCCTCGTGAACCGGGGGGACATGGAGTGGTACTGGAACCACTACGTGCCCGATCCGGCCGCGCGGGTAAACCCGTACGCGTCGCCGCTGCGCGCCCCTGACGTGTCCGGGCTGCCGCCGCTGTACCTGGTGACGGCGGAACACGATCCGCTGCGCGACGAAGGGTTCGCATACGCGGACCGGCTGCGGGCCGCCCAGGTGCCGGTCGAGCACCGGCACTACGGGTCGCAGATCCACGGGTTCTTCTCGTTCGTGAACCTGCTCGACGACGGTGACAAGGCGGTTTCCGAGGCCGGCGCGACCATCCGCGCGGTCGTGAAGGGTTAGGGGTCGTCATGCGCGCTACCGCCGCCGTCTTCGAGAAGCTGCACACGCCGCTGACCGTGACCGAGGTGGACGTGGATTCACCCGGCCCCGGCGAAGTGCTCGTCCGGGTGGTGGCGGCCGGGGTGTGCCACACCGACGCGCTGGCCATGGAGGGGGACATGCCGTTCCCTTCGCCAGGGGTGCTCGGGCACGAGGGCGCCGGCGTGGTGGCTGCTGTCGGTCCCGGAGTGACTTCTGTCTCCGCCGGGGACAAGGTGGTGATCGGCTGGCCGTGGTGCGGATCGTGCCGGAACTGCCTGGAAGGGCAGCCACGGTACTGCCTTTCGCTCGGGCCGCTCGTGATCGCCGGCAGCCGTGCGGACGGTTCGACGGCGCTGCAGCGGCTCGACGGGTCGCCGCTGCACAGCCACTTCTTCGGCCAGTCGTCGTTCGCCGGCTATTCGGTATGCGCCGCGAACGCCCTCGTGCCGGTGCCCGCTGACACCGACGTATCGATCCTCGGGCCGCTGGCCTGCGGCATCGGGACCGGGGCCGGGGCGGTGCTGAACGCGCTGCGGCCGTTTACCGGGTCGTCGATCGTGATCTACGGCGCGGGCGCGGTCGGGCTGTCGGCGGTGATGGCGGCGCGGCTGACCGGCGCGACGTCCATCATCGCGGTGGACCGGCTGCCGTCGCGGCTGGCGCTGGCGCGCTCGCTGGGCGCCACCGAGACGATCGACGTGTCGGTCGCGGGCACCGACCCGGTAGCCGCGGTGCACGAGATCTGCGGCGGGCCCGCCGACTTCGCCATGGACTGCGCGGGAGCGGTGGCGGTCCTGCAGCAGGCGGCCGCCTCCGTCGGCATGCGCGGCACCGTGGCGCTGATCGGCGGCGCACCGTCGGGGGCGTCGTTCTCGCTCGACCACATGTCCACGCTGTGGGGCAAACGGGTCGTCGGCATCCTCGGCGGCGAAGGACGGTCGGCGTCGCTGATCGGCGCGCTGATCGCGCTCAACAAGCAGGGCCGGTTCCCCTACGACAAGCTGATCACGGAGTTCCCGCTGGACCAGGTGAACGACGCCCTGGAGGCATCGCGGGCCGGCGACGTGATCAAGCCGGTGCTGCGGATGCCGGAGTGACCTGACTGCCGCGCGTCTGCCGCGTGGCTAGCCGCGGAGCAGGTAGGCCACGTCGGTCTCCCACTTCGACGGGTCCGGCTCCCCGGACGGGTCGGTGATGTATTCCTCGAACCGGGATCCCCAGACGCTGCCTTCCGGGGTGTCCCGCGCGTCGAATTCCAGGCCATGGTCGTGCGCCCACTGCTGGAGCGTTGCGTTGGCGTCGATCAGGCCGTCGTAGTGCCCGGTGTGCCGGAGCACCACGTAGCGGCCCGCGGGCAGGACCCCGGGCCGGATGCGCCCGCTGCCTGTCACGGGCGCGGCGACGGGCACGCCGAGGTCGAGTTGCAGCAGTGCTTCCATGTCAATGACGAGGAAGCGGATGAACGGCGGCGCGGCCGGCGCGGTCCCGGTGCGGGCCAGCCAGCCGAACAGCTCGGGGAAGGCCTCGTCGATGGCGGCCGAGATGCCCCCCATGGGCACGGTCGCCTGGATTCCCGCGTAGTGCCGTGCGGCACGTTCCTCAATCCTCGGTTCCTGGCTCATCGGTCTCCTCCCGTCCGTCCCCTCGGTCCGTCATTTCCGACGGCCTGCGACGGCGGAAATCATCGCTTCCCGCCACATCAGCGACGGGCAGGGGCGTCGCCAGTAGGCGTTCGTCTCACGATGCGGGATGGCGGAAGGCGCGGACACGCAGGAACAGCTCCCGCGAACGGGAACGGGATGAATCGGCGGGTAAGAGGAGGCACGAGTCCGTTCGGGATGACGGGGACCCAATGCGGCGCGGGCGGTCAGCCGGGGCGCCGACGGAAGCGGGGAATCCGGGCAGCGAGGCCTAGTGGCTGAGCAGCTCCGGGTTGACGTAGGCGTCGCTCATCGCGCGGGCGGTGGCGAAGCCTGGCTTGATCACCGTGTTGATGAGCCGCAGACGCTCGTCGAACGGCGCGAACGCGCTTTTCATCGCGTTGATCGTCAGCCATTCGATGTCCGACCAGCCGTAGCCGAACTCGCGCACCAGCACGTCGAACTCCGAGCTCAGCGTGACCTGGCTCATCAGCCGGTTGTCGGTGTTGACCGTAACCCGGAACTGCAGCTGGCGGAGCACCCGCAGCGGGTGCCGCTCGATCGACGGCGCGGCGCCGGTCTGCACGTTCGAGGTCGGGCACGTCTCGAGCGGGATGCGCCGGTCCCTGATGTAGCTGGCGAGGCGGCCGAGGCTGATCGCGCCGTCAGGGGTGATCTCGATGTCCTCGGCGAGCCGGACGCCGTGACCGAGCCGCTCGGTGCCGCAATACTGCACGGCCTCCCAGATCGACGGCAGGCCGTACCCCTCCCCCGCGTGGATCGTGATGTGGAAGTTCTCCCTGTGGATGTACTGGAAGGCGTCCAGGTGCCGGCTCGGCGGCCAGCCGGCCTCGGCGCCGGCGATGTCGAAGCCGACCACGCCCTTGTCACGGTACTTGACCGCGAGCTCCGCGATCTCGAGCGAGCGCGCCGCGGTGCGCATCGCGGTGAGCAGGGCGTATACCCGGATCGGGCGGTTCTTGCTGCCGCGGGCGAAGCCGTCGAGGACCGCCTCGACCACCTCGTCGAGGGTGAGGCCGCGTTCGGTGTGCAGCTCGGGGGCGAAGCGGACCTCGGCGTACACGATGCCGTCGGCAGCCAGGTCCTCGGCGCATTCCTCGGCGACCCGCCGCAGCGCGTCAGGGGTCTGCATGACGCCGACCGTGTGGCGGAACGCGTCCAGGTACAGGTTCAGGTGGCCGCGGTGCGCGCCCGCGGTCAGCACCGTGGTCAGCTCGTCGGGGTCGTAGGTGGGCAGGCCCTCGTAGCCGGTCTCCCTGGCGAGCTCGATGACGGTTTCCGGGCGCAGGCCGCCGTCCAGGTGATCGTGCAGCAGCACCTTCGGCACGGCGCGGATCTGGTCAAGTGTCGGGCTCATCTGACTTACGCTCCCACCTCGTCTGCGACATCTGCGGCGCTGATCACGCTGACGACCAGCGGCGTCCGCGGCGGCGGCGCGCTGCCGATCGTGACCGTGCCGGCCGCTTCCAGCGCGTCGGCCGCCGGGGCGAAGCGGGACTCGTCGTCGGCGTGCAGCTCCAGTATGGGCTGTCCGCGGCGGACGTGGTCCCCTGGTTTCGCGAGGCAGCGGACGCCGGCTGTGTGGCTGACATCATCCTCCTTGCGCGCGCGGCCCGCGCCCAGCCGCCACGCCGCGATCCCGACCGCGAGCGCGTCCAGGCCTGTTATCCACCCGGTCTCCGGGGCCATCAGCGCATGCCGGACGTGCCTGGCCGTCGGGAGCGGCGCGTCCGGGTCGCCGCCCTGCGCCCTGATCATCCGCTGATAGGTGTCGAACGCGTGGCCGCTGACTATCGCCTCATCCGGGCTGGCGTCGATGCCGGCGAGCTCCAGCATGTGCTCGGCCAGTGCGAAGGTGACCTCCATCAGGTCGTCCGGGCCTTCCCCGGTGAGCGCCTTGACGGCTTCCTCGACTTCGAGCGCGTTGCCGACGGCACGGCCGAGCGGGGTGTCCATCCGGGTGACGAGCGCCCTGGTGCGGACGTGGTGCTCCGCTCCGAGGACGACCATCGTGCGGGCGAGCTGCGTGGCGCGCGCCTCGTCCCGCATGAAGGCGCCCGACCCGGTCTTCACGTCGAGGACCAGCGCCTGGGTCCCCTCCGCGATCTTCTTGGACATGATCGAGCTGGCGATCAGCGGGATCGACTCGACCGTCCCCGTCACGTCGCGCAGCGCGTACAGCCTGCGGTCGGCGGGCGCCAGGCCGGCGCCTGCGGCAGCGATGACGACGCCTGGATCGGCGAGCGCCCTGGTGAGCTCCTCGTTGCTGAGACTGGCGCGCCAGCCGGGGATCGACTCCAGCTTGTCCAGCGTTCCGCCGGTGTGGCCGAGACCGCGGCCGGACAGCTGCGGCACCGCCGCGCCACAGCTCGCCACCAGCGGCGCGAGGATTAGGCTCACCTTGTCACCGACCCCGCCCGTCGAGTGCTTGTCGACCGACGGCCTGCTGAGGTGGCTGAGGTCGAGGGTCTCGCCGGACGCGATCATCTCGGTCGTCCAGGCCCTGAGCTCACCGGTGGTGAGACCGTTGAAGTAGATCGCCATGAGCAGCGCGGCCATCTGCTCGTCGGCGACCGTCTGGTCGGCGTAGGCGGCGAAGAGCCAGGCGATCTCCGCGTCGGTTAGCGGCCTGGTGTTATCCCGCTTGGCGCGGATCAGTGATACGACGTCTGACATGGCGCGGTCGCTCCCCTGGGCTGGTGTAACAACTGGCTTCCGTGACTCGACTGGGGCGGCGGGGGCGGCGCGGCCTGATCGCGGCGGGCGGCCAGGTCAGCGGTGCCGAACGAGGCGGGGAGCAGGTCCGCGAGGGCAACTGGCCCGCTGGCGGTGTCGACGAGGAGCGCGGGACCGCCCGCCTCGAGGAGAAGCTGGCGGCAGCGGCCGCAGGGCAGCAGGGGATCGCCGTCTCCCGCGACGACCGCGACCGCGATCAGCAGCGGCGGCGCGGCGCCGTTCGTCGTGGTCGGCGGCGTGGCGTGCAGGGCCGAGACCAGCCCGCATTCGGCGCACAGGGTGAGCCCGTACGACGCGTTCTCGACGTTGCAGCCCGTCACGACGCGCCCGTCGCTGGACAGCCCGGCGGCGCCGACGCGCAGCCGCGAATACGGCGCGTATGCCCGGCTGGCGACATCTGTGGCGGCGGCGCGTAGCTCCGGCCAGTTTATTGCCATCAAACAACATTGCCCCCGAGTCCGCCACACAGGCAACCCTGGATTGCGCCGGGTCCGGCGGAGTTGCGGCTAGCGCGGCCCGCCAAAGTGCCAGGGCACGGCCAGGTGAACGGTGAGCATGGCGATCACCAGGCCCGCGGCCAGGGACGCGACGAGCAAGGCAAGCCGCAGGCCACGGCCGCCGAGCGTTTCACGCGCACAGCGTGGCCCGTGATCCTCTGCAACCCCGCGCAAACTCGTTCAGGTCTGGTAAAGAATGCTGCTGAATTTCCTCAGTCAGGGGCACGCGGCCTAACTTGTAGGTGTGAGTTATCCGCAGGTCTCTGTGCTCGTCGTGGAAGACGACCCGGGCATCGCTACCCAGCTGGTCCGCGGGCTAGAGCGGGCCGGCTACACCGCCGACAGCGTTGGCATGGGCGCCGACGCGCTGCGCCGCGCGCCCAGCGACGTCGTGCTCCTCGACCTCGGGCTGCCGGACATCGACGGCGTGGACGTCTGCCGCCAGCTCCGGGAGGCCTCCGACGCGGCGATCATCGTGGTGACCGCCCGCGGCGAAGAGGCGGACCGGGTGCTCGCG
>DATBBI010000411.1:0-1839 GCA_036271115.1 Trebonia sp. | reverse complement strand
GACGGCGGGATGAGCGACAACATCCGCACCGCGCTGTACGACGCGTCCTACACCTGCGTGCTCGCGTCCAGGTCCTCGCCCGCGCCGCCGATGCTGTCGCGGGTCGTGGGGCGGCACTGCGAGAGCGGCGACATCGTGGTGCGGCACTGCTACCTGCCGGCCGACCTGGCGCCGGGCGACCTGCTCGCGGTCGCCGCGACCGGCGCGTACTGCTGGTCGCTCTCGTCGAATTACAATCACCTGCCGCGGCCAGGCGTGGTGGCGGTCGGTGGCGGTTCGGCCCGCGAGATCGTCCGCCGCGAGACCCTGGACGACCTGCTGCGATTGGACGTCGGATGAACGAGGGTGACGGCAAGACCCTGCGCGTGGCGCTGCTCGGCTGCGGCGTCGTCGGGTCGCAGGTGGCACGGCTGCTGCGCGAGCAGGCCGACGACCTCGCGGTCCGCACCGGAGCGCGAATCGAGGTCGCCGGGATCGCGGTGCGGCGGCTCTCGCACCCGCGGCCCGGCATCGACCAGGCGCTGCTGACGACCGACGCGATGGGGCTGGCCACCCAGCCGGAGGTCGACATCGTGATCGAGGTGATCGGCGGGATCGAGCCGGCCCGCTCCCTGCTGCTAGCCGCGATGAAGGCGGGCAAGTCCGTGGTGACGGCCAACAAGGCGCTGCTCGCCGAGCACGGCGAGCAGATCCACGCCGCGTCGAGGGACTACGGCGCCGACCTGTACTACGAGGCCTCGGTGGCCGGGGCGATCCCGCTGCTGCGGCCGCTGCGCGAGTCGCTGGCCGGGGACACCGTGCACCGGGTGCTCGGCATCGTCAACGGCACCACCAACTTCATCCTGGACCGGATGGACACCTCGGGCGCCGACTTCGGCGAGTCGCTGGAGGAGGCGCAGGCGCTCGGGTACGCCGAGCCGGACCCGACCGCCGACGTGGAGGGGTTCGACGCGGCGGCGAAGGCGGCGATCCTTGCCGGGCTTGCCTTCCACACCCGGGTCACCGCGGCCGACGTGCACCGCGAGGGCATCACCGAGGTGACCGCCGCGGACATCGCGTCCGCGAAGACGCTGCGCCGCATCGTGAAGCTGCTGGCGATCTGCGAGCGGTCCGACTCTGGCGTCAGCGTGCGCGTGCACCCGGCGATGATTCCCAGGTCGCACCCGCTGGCGGCCGTCGGCGGCGCCTACAACGCGGTGTTCGTCGAGGCGCAGTCGGCGGGGCAGCTGATGCTCTACGGCGCCGGGGCCGGCGGGACGCCGACCGCGAGCGCCGTGCTCGGCGACGTCGTGGCGGTCGCCCGCAACCGGCTGGCCGGCACGCGCGGCCCGGAACTTTCCACGTACGCCGAGCTTCCGGTGCTGCCCATGGGCGATACGCTGACCAGGTATCACGTGTCCCTGGACGTGGACGACCGCCCCGGCGTGCTGGCGCCGGTCGCGGAAGCGTTCGCCAGGCACGACGTCTCCATCCAGGCGGTACGGCAGACGAGCAGGGGCGACGAGGCGCTGCTCGTCATCGTCACGCACGAGGCAAGGGACGCCGACCTCGCGGCGACGATTCTCGAACTAACGGCGCTTCCCGTTGTCAGGGCGGTGGCGAGCGTGATGCGGGTCGAAGGGGAGGAAGATCCGTCATGACCAGTCCGCAGGCGTTGGCGGTCTCCGCCGCGCGGGCGCCGTGGCGCGGCGTCATCACCGAGTACCGCGACCGGCTGCCGGTGACGGCCGGGATGCCGGTCATCACCCTGCAGGAGGGCGGCACGCCGCTGCTGCCCGCCCCGGTGCTTTCCGCCAGGACCGGGTGCGACGTGTACCTGAAGGTGGAGGGCCTCAACCC
>DATBBI010000410.1:0-2418 GCA_036271115.1 Trebonia sp. | reverse complement strand
GACGAAACGGTGACCGGCCTGCTTGGAGGCGCCGACCACGATCGCATCGGCCCGCGTCTCGTCCGCGATGCGCTTGATCTCGCGGTAGGGGTCGCCGTGCGCCACGACGAAGGTGCCCGTTATGCCGCGGTCCCTGATGCCCTGCTCGAACTGGGCACGCAGTTCCTTGGCGAGCTGGTCGTGCGCCTCTTCCTCCGCGACCAGCACCGCGGCCCCGGCCGCTCCGATGGCGGTCATGATGGGCGACACGTACACCGCGACAAGCCTGGCGCGCTGCCTTCGTGCCAGGCCCGCCGCGTACGCGGCGGCCCGCAAGGAGGTGACCGTATCGTCGATACCGACCAGGATTACCGACGGGCCGTCGGTGCCCAGCTCGAACTCACCGGGCCCGGAATGCCGCTGCTGCGGCTCATCACGCTCGCCGTGCGCGGGCTCGCCGTGGGACACGGCAGCAGTCTATGTCCGGCCTGTCCGGGGCGCAGCAGCCCCTGGAAGCAGTTAGGCTCAACTGGTGCAACGGGTCGTGCTGCGTGACGTGGACCTTGCCTCGTTCCGCGACGTGGTCGGTCCGGCAGGCTGTGCCGACGGGACGGAAACCGTCCGCCGCGGCGCGGTCGTGCAGATGGCGTGGGAGGCATCCCAGCAGCTGCTCACCGGCACCGTCAGGGACGGCGGCGGCGACCTGCGGACGGTGTCGGCCTCGTTCCGTGCGTCCACGAGTTTCCCGCTGCGGTACCGGGCCGGCCACTGCAGCTGCGCCGTCGGCGTCAACTGCGCGCACGTGGCCGCGCTGGTCATCGCGGCGACGGACGAGACGCTGCAGCCCGAGCGCGAGTCCGGCGCCCCGGCGGCCCGGCGGTCCACGCTGCCGTGGGAGCAGTCGCTCGACTCGCTGCTCGGCACGCCCAGGCCGGCCGGCACGGCCGACGACGCGGACGCCGGTCCCGGCGAAACGGGCGCCCCGCTGGCGATCGAGCTGTCCCTGGCGCCGGCCACCCCGGAGCCCGCCACCCGGTACGCCGCCTACTACACGCGGCAGGAATCCGACGAGGGCACCCGGCTCAGGCTGCAGGCCCGGCTGGTGACGCGCGGCCGCAGCGGCGCCTGGGTGGCCGGGAACCTGACCTGGTCCCGGCTTGACTACCTGCTGCTGCGCGACGAGTACCCGGTCGCGCACGTCCGCCTGCTGCACGAGCTGTACGCCCTGTACCGGGCGAGCGCCACCGCGAAGTCTTCCTACTACGGATACGGCTACGCGTACGGCGGCGACCAGCGGTACCTCGAGCTGTCCGGCTGCGAGTCCCGCCAGCTCTGGCCGGTCCTCGAGCAGGCGCACGCGGCCGGCCTGCCGCTCGTCTACCCGCGCAGGCAGGGCCTGGTACCGCCGCCAGGCACCGCGGAGCTGCGCCTCGACGTCACCAGCGACGTCACGGACGAGGGAACCGCGTTGCTGATCGCCCCGGTCATCAATACCCCCGGCGGCGATGACGCGGTGCCGCTGTGCTTCATCGGCACCGAGGGCCACGGGGTGGTGCTCGCCGATCGCGGGCAGGCGCGCTCTCGCCAGCCCGGGCACGCCAGGTTCCGGCTGGCCCGCCTCGCCGCTCCGGTCCCCCGCCAGCTTCAGCAGCTTGCCCTCGCCGACGAACGGCTCGTGGTGCCGCCGGCCGGGCAGGCCGCGTTCCTGTCCAGGTACTACCCGAGGCTGCGCCGGATGGCCCCGGTGATCTCGTCGGACGGCTCGTTCACCCCGCCGCGGATTTCCGAACCCCGGCTGGTGCTCAGCGTCAGGTATTCGGGCGCCCACGACGTGGACCTCCGCTGGGAGTGGGCGTACCAGGTCGGCGACGCGGAGGTGCGGGCCGCGGTCGGCTCCCGGCCCGCCGAGTTCCGCGATCCCGCCGCGGAAGCGCGGGTGCTGGCCGGTGTCGATCTCGATCTCCCGGAACGGGCCCGTTTCTCCGCCGCCACCCTGCACGGTCTCGACACGATGGTGTTCAGCACCGAGGTGCTGCCGCTGCTGTCCGGCCGTGACGACATGCGGGTAGAGGTGTCCGGCCGGGTTCCGGACTACCGGGAGGCGGGGGACTCGCTGCGGATCGGCGTGTCCGCGGCCGAGCGCGACGGCGAGCAGGACTGGTTCGACCTCGGCATCACGGTCACCGTGGAAGGCCGCGAGGTTCCGTTCGCCGAGCTGTTCGTGGCGCTGGCCAGCGGCCAGTCGCACCTGCTGCTGCCCGACGGCGCCTACTTCTCGCTCGACAAGCCGGAGCTGGTGGCGCTCGCCCGGCTGATCGAGGAGGCCCGCGCGCTGACGGACCAGCCTGCCGCCCTGGACGGCCCGCTGCGCATCAGCAGGTTCCAGGCCGGCCTGTGGGACGAGCTGGCCGGCCTCGGCGTGGTCCGCCATCAGGCCGC
>DATBBI010000409.1:0-4131 GCA_036271115.1 Trebonia sp. | reverse complement strand
AGCCCGTCGTCCCAGCCCCGAACCGTAGATCAACTAACGGCGCGCGGCATTAGCTGGTCGTTGGAGGAGGCAGACCCAGCGTCCGCCGGATGGCCTTTACCTGGGCCTCGACGGCCGCGTCGGCGGACTGGTGGCGGCGCGTGAAGGACTGCAGCGCGGCGAGGGAGGGCGATCCGGCCTGACGGACGGCCAGCTCAGCGCGGCGCTCGTTGGCCCGGACCAGGGCCTGGGCGGTCGCGGCGGCCGGTGGCGGGAATGGGATCTTCACCAGGCGCTGATCAAACCAGCGCTCTGTCACCGCCTCCGCTCGCAGGGCCGCCTCGGCGGCGGCGAGATTTCGATGTTCATGGTGGGAGTAGCTCTGTACCTCGGCGTCGAGGCGGCGGTTGGCGGGCTCGACTGCCGCCAGATACTCGGCGGCCGCGGCCGATGACGATGACTGTTGGTGCGGGGCTTGCCCCGTGTGCCCGGCGGATGACCCGAGGGGGGTGCAGCCTGCGGCCAGCAGGAGCAACACGAGCGTCGCTGCCGGCAAGCCGCCGGGCCTCGGGTTAGGCATTTCGTCACCTCTGTGGCCAGATCACGCCAGCCGGCCGGCGAGGACGAGCCGGTCGCCGCCGGTGGCGAGCACGGCCAGCCCGAGGCCGAAGGCAGCGATCACCTGCAGCAGGAACAGCCAGCCGATCGTCGGGATGGTCCGATAGCCGGTCAGGTACAGGTCCAGGTGGATCGCCCCGGCGGCGATCAGCAGCCCGGCTCCCGCCACCCGCAGCATGACCGTTCGCCAGTCAAGCCCCGGCGGCACCCCGTGGTGCCGTCCGGCTCGCGCAGCTGCCGTCATCTGGCCCCGCCTGGTCGTCGTTTCCCGCCGTGTCATCGCGTCAGTCCGTCCTGTCATAGCGCTGGTGTGCCCCGGGTCCGGCGCCGCCGGTCTCAGTACCCGTAGCCTCCGCCGCCGGAGCTCGACGAGGTGCCGGCGGGCGCTGCGCTACCGTTCGCGGGGGCTTCGTTCCACAGTCCGCCGAACGCGTTGACGCCATTGCCATTGGCCTGCCCTGGAGACTTATCGCCGACGAAGGTGTACAGCGGATGCCCGTGGAAGGTGAGTTGTGTCGAGCCGTCGGATCGCTTGATCGTGGCGAACACGCCCTTGACCCCGGATGTAGTCGCGGGCACCGGCGGCCAGCTCTGCGCGCACGTTCCGTTGCAGGTCGACTTGGTGGACGTGTCGGGGGCGAACGAG
The DNA here is from genome assembly GCA_036271115.1 of Trebonia sp. Taxonomy (GTDB): domain Bacteria; phylum Actinomycetota; class Actinomycetes; order Streptosporangiales; family Streptosporangiaceae; genus Trebonia. The sequence goes on along the minus strand of DATBBI010000409.1, from coordinate 2,888 downwards.
TAGACCGTGAAGCCCTTGTTGTTGGTGAGCAGCGTCACGCCGCCGACCGTCGCGGTCTTCAGACCGACCGCGGTCGCCGCCGCGGCCGCCGCGGCCGCACTGCTGCTGCCGGAGGATGAGGCGGAGGGGGAGGCTCCGGCCGAGCTGCACGCGGCCAGAGTCGCCGCGGCCGCGGCGGCGGCCGGCAGCACCAGCAGCATCCGCAGGCGGCGGTTGCGTGCTCCCGGCCGGGTAAGTGACCTGATCATTACTTTCTCCTTTGCTACTGGACCCGCCCGTGCCCCCTTCGCTGGGGCGACGCTGACGAGCCCGCCACGAACCAACATGCCGCGCCAGCGCTCTGGCCGCATCGCGGCGAGCCCCCAGGCCACCACCCGGCCAGCAGGAATCCCGGCTTGCCTGCCAGCAGCAATAAGGCCGCCTGCAGCCGCTCGGTCGTGTGTGTGGCATCTAGGCCGACATCATCGAGGGCGCGGGTAGCTGGTACCCCGCCGCGCCGTTGCACACTGCGGCCTGCGGTGGCAGGCTCGATTTCATGCCGACCGGCTTTCGCTGGGCTGCGCCGGGCGCCACCGGCCGTCTGCGCAGGCAGCTGCGTTCGGTGGCCGCCTCGCCGCGCGGGTGGCGCGGGCGGTTGGGGTGGAGATCGGGCTGGCCCTGGCCGTAGGTGCCGCCGCGTTCGTGCTTGCGGGCGTGTCGGCGCCGCCGCGGTCGCACCTGCCCGCGGTGCTATTCGGCGTGCTCCTGCTGGCGGCCGTGCTGGCGGTCACCCGCGTCGCCGGGATCTTGTACGAGCTCCCGGTCGGGGTGGTGACCATCCTGGCGTTCGACTGGTATTTCCTGCCGCCGCTGCGCGCGCTGGACGCGGGCACCGTGCTCGTCCTCGGCCTGTTCCTGGTGATGGCGGTCACCGTCGGCGCGTTCGCGACCCTGGCCGTCCGCCGCCCGGCCGGGTCGGAGCAGGCCCGGGGCGTGCTGGCGGAGGAGCAGGCGGCGCTGCGCCGGGCGGCGACGCTGGTCGCCCGCCAGCCCTCGCCGGCGGAGGTCTTCTCGGCGGTCACCGAAGAGGCCGGAAAGCTCCTGCACCTCGATAACGCGCCCCTCGGGGTCTATGAGCACGATGAGACCGCGACGGTGGTCAGGCCTGGAGCCTGCGGGGCACGCCGGTCCCGGTCGGCAGGCGAGTGCCGCTGGAAGGGGACAACGTCATCGTCCGCGTGTCCCGCACGCAACGGCCGGCCCGTATCGACAACTACGGCGACGCCGGGGGTCCAATCGCCAGGTACGCCCAGTCCGTGGGGGTTCGCGTGGCGGTCGGGACTCCGGTTCTGGCCGGGGGACGGCTGTGGGGGGTGATGGCCGCCGGCTCCTCGCGGCCGGGACCGCTGCCCGCGCGGGGAACGGAGCTCCGTATCGGTGCGTTCACGGAGATGGTCGCCATGGCCATCGCGAACGCCGAGGCGCGCAGGGCACTGGAACAAGTCGCTGCCGAGCAGGCGGCGCTCGGCCGGGTCGCGACACTTGTCGCCGAGGCCGTCCCGCCGGGCGAGGTGTTCACCGTGGTGGCCGCCGAGGTCGCCGGGCTGTTCGGGGTTCCGCTGGCCGGGCTGTTCCGCTACGAGTCGGAAGGCGTCGCGACGGTCATCGCCGGGGCGGGTAGGGTTTCTCCCTACCTCGGCCGGCGCTGGCCCTGCCCCGCCGGCGACCCACGCCTCGTCGCATCGTTGCAGCGGACCGGCCAGCCGCTCAGAATCGATGACTACACGCAGATCAAAAGCGCCATTTCTGAGCCAGCAAGGGAGCTTGGCGTCGGCATGGCGGTCGGCGTTCCCGTCATCGTCAGCAGTCGTGTCTGGGGTGCGGTGGTCGTGGCGGCCGGCTACGACCACCGCACGCCGTTGCCTGCCGATACCCTGGGCCGGCTGGCCGCCTTCACGGAGCTGGTGGCCGCGGCGATCGCGAACAGTGACGCTCGGGCCGAGATCGAGCGGCTGGCGCAGGAACAGGCGTCGCTGCGGCGCGTGGCCACGCTCGTCGCCACGGGCGCAGAGACGAGCGAGGTCTTCGCCGCCGCCGCGTCTCGTCCGCCGCGGTGATGACACGGGCCCGCGACGCAGACAACTCGGCCCGGGTTTCGGCGTTCGCGATGGCCGCCATGGCGGCCATCTCCGTGAACGCACCGATACGGAGCTCCGTTCCGGCCGGCAGGGCTCCGGCCGCGAGGAGCCGACGAACATCACCCCCCACAGCCGTCCCCCGGCCAGAACCGGAGTCCCGACCGCCGCGTGAACCCCTATGGCGCGGGTGCGCCTGGCGACCGGGACCGGCGTCCCCCGCAGGCTCCAGGACGCGGCCACCGCCGCGGTCCCATCCCCTCATAGACGAAGCGCCCGAGACCGCGATCGTGGTCCTGTCCGCCTACGCCGACGTGGAGCACGCCATGGGGCTGCTAGCCAGCGGCCGCGCGATCGGCTACCTGCTCAAGAGCCGCATCACCGACGTCGAGGACTTTCTCGGCACGCTGGAGCGGGTCGCCCGGGGCGGCTCGGTGGTGGATCCGGCCGTGGTCCAGGAGCTGGTGTCAGCCCGCCGCCGCGTTGATCCGCTGGCCGTGCTCAGCGCCAGGGAACGCGAGGTGCTCGCGTTGATGGCCGAAGGACGCTCCAACGCCGGCATCGCCCGGCGGCCGTGGGTTACCGAGGGCACCGTGGAGAAACACGTCCGCGCCATCCTCACCAAGCTGAACCTGCCCGAGGCCGGCGACGACCACCGCCGCGTCCTCGCCGTCCTCACCTTCCTCGAGGGCCACTGAGCGCAGGCGCGTCAGTGCTGCCTGCCGCCAGCGATCGCGCACCGGCCGGGGCCTGTTGCTGCTAGCCGCCAGGCCG
>DATBBI010000408.1:0-19814 GCA_036271115.1 Trebonia sp. | reverse complement strand
ACGGGGATGATCCGCACGTCGCTGACCGCGATGCCGCGGCGGGGCACGATCTACGCCGCGAAGCTGATCGTGTTCGGCACGGTGACGCTGATCGTCTCGCTGATCACCTCGTTCGTCTCGTTCTTCGTCGGCCAGGCGGCCATGTCGGGCTCCGGGGTCGCCGCCTCGCTGTTCCACTCCGTCACGATCCCCAGGAACGTCAACATGAGCCCGCCCGCCGGCGGGCCGAACAGCAACGCGCCGCCGATCTACCACTTCTTCGGCACGATCGTGATCACGCCGGGCACCGTGCTCACCGCGATCGTCGGCACCGCGCTGTTCGTGACGGTCGTCGCGATGATCGCGTTCGGCCTCGGCGCGATCATCCGGCACACCGCGGGCGCGATCACCTCGGTCATCGGCCTGATGTTCGTGCTGCCGATCATCATCCAGATCCTGCCGCAGAACTGGCGCTGGGACATCATGCGGTTCTTCCCCGACGCCGCGGGCCGGGTGCTCTCGGTGACCATCGGCCAGGGCAACGAGCACCTGTGGTCGGCCTGGCCGCAGTTCGGGGTGACGCTGATCTACGCCGCCGTGTTCCTGACGGTCGGCGCCTACCTGTTCCGCAAGCGCGACGCCTAACCCCTGTCGGGGGCCTGCCGATCGCGCGATCCATACCTAACGGAGAGGGTGGATCGCGCGATCGGCAGAATTTTTTCCGCCAGGATGTACCAGTGACCCGGATCCGCCTGACCGCTGGCCTGCTGCCGCTCCTCGCCGCCGCCGTCGCCGCCGTCGCTGCTGTCACCGGATGCGGCACGGCGATGGCCGCGCGCCCCGCGAAGACCGTGGTGGTCCCCGCGGGGCACGCGAGCACCGGCTGGGCCGCGGCCGCGGGGCGCGCGGTCCCGCGCGGCGGGCCGGCCGGCGTGGTCTACTCCCAGGTGACCATGAAGGACGGATCGCTGATCACGATCGCCACGTTCCGCGGCCCGGTGCAGTACGCGCTGCACAACGGCAGTGATGACCCGGGACCGCCGGCCGGCCCGGTCAAGGCCGGCCCGACGATCACCGGAACGGAGCGATCACGGCTGCTCGCCGCGTTCAACGGCGGGTTCAAGCTGGACGCGCTGGCCGGCGGCTACGAGCAGGAAGGCCACGTGGTCCGGGCCCTCCGCGGCGGCCTGGCCAGCCTGGTGATCGACACGTCGGGCCAGGCGACGGTCGGCGTCTGGGGCCACGACGTGCCGGTCAAGGGCGAGGCCGTCTACAGCGTCAGGCAGAACCTCTGGGCGCTCGTCGCGGGCGGCAAGCCGACCTCGGAGTCGGCCAGGTGGTGGCGCTGGGGCGGCACGCTCGGGCACACCGAGTACGTGGCGCGCTCCGCGCTCGGCGAGAACGCGGCCGGCGAGCTCATGTACGCGGCGAGCATGTCCACCACGCCAGCCGACCTGGCCGAGGCGCTGATCGGCAGCGGCGCACGGACCGCCATGGAACTCGACATCAACCCCGAGTGGGTGCAGCTGGACACGGCGTCCCGGCCGGGCGGCCCGCTCAGCCCCGGGGTGCCCGGCCAGCACCGCCCCGCCGACCAGTACCTCACCGGCTGGACGCGGGACTTCATCACCGTCCTGTCCCCAGCGCCGTAACCGCCGCTACCGTCAGCTCGGTCAGGCTGCCAAGTACCAGCCGCGCCGAAGCGAGCGCGTCCGGCGCCGGCGGATACTCCGGCCGCGGCACCGCGATCACCGCAAGCCCCGCCGCCGCGGCCGAACGCAACCCGTTGGAGGAGTCCTCCACCGCCGCGCACGACCCCGGATCAGCGCCCAGCAACCGGGCCACCGTCAGGTACACGTCCGGCGCGGGCTTGCCGCGCGCCTCCTCCTCGGTGGACCGCACCGCCGCGAACGCCGGCCCCAGCCCGGACGCGTCCAGCACCACGGCGATCAGCGACCGGGGCGAGGAACTCGCCAGCCCCAGCGTGAACCGCGAGCCCATCAGGCGAACGGCGTCCACCGCACCGGGCAGCAGCGGCAGGTGCGACCGGTACCGCTCGGCCATCGCCGAGATCACCACCTCCGCGACCCGAGGGGGTGACAGCCGGACCCCGAGGTCCGTCACCAGATAGGCCGACCACTCGGCGGTGCTCATCCCCATCATCCGGTCCTGCGCGTCCGGCGGCCAGTGCCCCCCGTGGGCGGCGACGACCTCCCGGCGGACCTCCTCCCACACCGGCTCGGAGTCGACGAGCACCCCGTCCAGGTCGAACACGACCGCCTCGATCAACGCCGCCTCCTCGAAGAGACACCACGGGCCCGTTCGGGATAAAAGATAAGACCTCAGCCGAGGATGAGCGCGAGCTGGCGAGCCTGGGCAACCAGCGTGCCAGCCGAGTCCCAGACTTCGACGTCTTCCTCGTGATAGCCGCCGCCGACGTAGCTCGTCCACGCCCGGCAGGCCAGCCAGCCGGGCGCCGGGCGGGCGCGCAGGTGCACGGTGAGCTCGACCGTGGTGGACGCGATGCCGAGCTCGAGCGCCGCGGGGGGCGCCGCGTCGACGATCAGCGGCAAGGCCAGCAGGTCCGCGGGGCGGCCGTCGCGGAACCGCATCCAGAACTCGTACCGCGGATCCCCGCTCGGCTGCCCGGTCAGCCAGCCGGGCGCGGACGGGATCCGGTAGTCGAAGTGGCTGGCGATCGAGACGCCGCGCACCACGCCGGGCTCGAACCCGAAGCACTCCTCGGGCGGCGGCAGGTCAGGCGCGGCGTCGGCCGAGAACGCGTGACCGGGCGACCCCGGCCGCGCCGCGGCCTGCGCGAGGTCGGTGAACGCGGCGGTGATGCGGAGCACCTGCTTGCCGTCCCGCCACAGGGCGGCCTCGCCGAACGCGGTCGTCTTGCCGGAACGGATCACCTCGGTGCCCACCCGCGCCGCGCCCGGCGAGCCGGGCCGCAGGAAGAAGCCGGAGACGACGAGCGGGTCGGGGAACGGCAGCGCGCGCGCCAGCGCGCGGGTGCACAGCGCCAGCATGAAGCCGCCGTTGACGCCGGGCACGCCGCCCCAGTCCTCCGGGAGGCACGCCGCGAACTCGGGGCCGTCCCCGGACAGCCGGGTGTCCGCGTCGAACTCGAACTCGCCCACTTAAGGCAGCGTCAGGATCTCGTGGCCGTCCTCGGTGACCAGGACGGTGTGCTCGAACTGGGCGGTCCGCTTCCGGTCCCGCGTGACCGCGGTCCACCCGTCCGGCCAGATGTCGTACTTGATCGTGCCGAGGGTGAGCATGGGCTCGATGGTGAACGTCATGCCCGTTTCCATGATCACGTCGTTGTCCGGGTCGTCGTAGTGCGGCACGACCAGCCCGGAGTGGAACGTGGTGCCGATGCCGTGCCCGGTGAAGTCGCGGACCACGCCGTACCCGAAGCGGCGCGCGTAGGACTCGATGACGCGGCCGACGGCGTTCAGCGGCCGGCCGGGGGCGACGGCGCGGATGCCGCGCATCATGGCCTCGTGCGTGCGCTCGACCAGCAACCGGGATTCCTCGGGCACGTCGCCGGCCAGGAACGTCGCGTTGGTGTCCCCGTGCACGCCGTCGATGAAAGCCGTTATGTCGATATTGACGATGTCGCCGTCCCCGACGACCGTGTCATCGGGGATGCCGTGGCAGATGACCTCGTTCAGCGAGGTGCACAGCGACTTGGGGTAGCCGCGGTAGCCCAGCGTGGACGGGTACGCCCCGTGACTCACGAGGAAGTCGTGCCCGACCTGATCCAGGTAGTCGGTGGTGACACCGGGCCGGACGTTGCGGCCCACCTCGTCCAGCGCCTGCGCGGCGAGCCGGCAGGCCACCCGCATCCGCGCGATCGTGTCGGCGTCCTTGACGTCGGGCTCGCCGAGCGTGGGCTGCTTCTTGCCCACGTACTCGGGGCGGACGATGTTCGCGGGGACCTGCCGGGTCGGGGAGAGCCGGCCCGGGTGGAGCAAAGTGGCCATGTTCTGGGAGTCTAATGTGCATGACTTCCTCACAGGAGCAATGGTGGTTCTGCACGAGGCACAACACGGTCGAGGGGCCGGACACCGACTGTCCTGGCAAGGACCTGCTTGGCCCGTACCCGACCAGGGAAGAGGCCGCTCGCGCCTTGGAGAAGGTGAAAGAGCGCAACGAGGAGTGGGACGCGCAGGAGTAACCGGAATGGCGGGACCGGCCGGATCAGCGGCGTCTCTTTCCGCGCACGCCCGGAAGTAGGCTAGACCTCGTGAGCAAAGACTTGCCGCCCGCCGCCGAAGCGCGGCTGGCCGAGATCAGGCGCAGTGGCACCTGGGGTTCGGCGCTCACGTCCGACGAGTTCGCCGCGATCAGGTCCGTCGGCTTCGAGGCGACCGGCCAGGTGCTGGGCGCGGCCGTCTACAACGTCGGTTACACCGGCGGCTACGGCTGCCCGGGCGCGTGGGGCAGCTATGGCGGCTTCGGGTACTCCTGGGGATCGTCTCCCTCGGGCGCGCAGACCCAGGTGTCGAGCGCGGGCGGCTACGCGTCGTTCGGCCCGCTGGTGCAGACGATGTACGAGGCACGGCGCACCGCCATCAAGCGAATGGTGGAAGAGTGCCAGGAACTCGGCGGCCACGGCGTCGTCGGCGTCCGGCTCTCGATCGGGCCCTTCCCGTCCGGTGGCATGGAGTTCAAGGCAATCGGCACTGCGGTGCGCGCGCCGGGCGCTCCGCCGCCCGTTCACCTCCGACCTGTCCGGCCAGGACTTCGCGAAGCTGGTGCACAAGGGCTGGATGCCCGCCGGGCTGGTGCTCGGCATCTCGATCGCGGCGCGGCATGACGACTGGCTGACCCGCGGCCAGACCCGGTGGGGCGCGGGGAACGCCGAGGTCACCGGCTTCACGGAGCTGGTCAACGACGCGCGGCACGATGCCAGGACGCAGCTCGCCGCCGACGTCACGCGGCTCGGCGCACAGGGCGTGGTGGTGGCGGACATGAACTTCCACGTGCGCGAGCGCGAGTGCCCGGCTCAGGAGGGCGGCCGTGATCATGTGGTCGAGGCGATCAACGTCGGTACCGCGATCGTCCGCTTTTCAGATCATGCGGAACGTAAGGGGCCTTCTCCGCTGGCCATCCTGTCTCTGGACCCGCAGCGACGCCAGGCGGCGCGGGTCGACATCGGCGCGAACAGAAACGCCTAACGGAAGTTGAGGACGTCATGACCGACCAGCAGACCTCTGACCTTAGCGTGGCGGGCGTCCCGCAGGACGCCATCAAGCGGCTCGCGGAACTGCAGCCGGGCAAGGCCGGGTCGATCTTCACCTCCGACCTGTCGGTGAACGAGTTCCTGCTGGTGCGCGAGGCCGGGTTCCGGCCGCTCGGCCTGGTGCTCGGCTCGTCGATCTACCACGTCGGGCTGCAGATCGGCCGCTGGGGCCGCAACCAGGAGCTGGACGTGCTGTCGCAGGCGATGTACCACGCGCGGGAGCTGGCGATGTCCCGGATGGAGGCCGAGGCCGACGCGCTGAAGGCCGACGGCATCGTCGGCGTCCGGCTGGACGTGGAGATGAAGGAGTTCGGCGCGGACATCGCGGAGTTCATCGCGGTGGGCACCGCGGTGAAGGCCGAGCCGGACGCGGGCGGCGGCGGCGTGAGCAACTGGCGGAACAACAAGAAGCAGCCGTTCACCTCCGACCTGTCCGGCCAGGACTTCTGGACGCTGATCCGGGCGGGCTACGCGCCGCTCGGCATGGTGATGGGCTCGTGCGTGTACCACATCGCGCACCAGCGGATGGGCGCCAAGATCGGCAACATCGGGCGCAACGTCGAGATCGAGCAGTTCACCCAGGCGCTGTACGACGCGCGCGAGCTGGCCATGTCCCGCATGCAGGCCGAAGCCGAGGCGCTGCACGCCGAGGGCATCGTCGGCGTCCAGCTGCGGCAGCACAGCCACACGTGGGGCTCGCACACGACAGAGTTCTTCGCGATCGGCACGGCCGTGCGGCCGCTGCGCGAGGACCACGTCATCGAGCGCCCGACGATGGTGCTGTCCCTCGACTCTTAGCCCCGCCGGATCACCCGGCAGGGATGGTCCGCCGGGGCCGCGGAAGAGGTCACGGTGGGCCTATGGATGCTGACCTGAGCGTGCTCGTGGTCGGCGGCGGGCCCGCCGGGGCCACCGCGGCTCTGCAGGCACGGGAGCTCGGCGCCCAGGTCACTCTGGTTGAGGCAGCCCAGATCGGCGGCACTAGCCTCAATCGCGGGCCGGCGCCGGTGCGGACGCTGGCGCGCGCCGCCCGCCTGGCGCGCGACTGGTCGTCGTGGGCCACTTTCGGCCTCGAGGGTCCGCCGCCGGTGCCCAACCTGCCCGCGGTCCTCGCCAACAACGAGCGGGTGGCCCGGTACGCCCGTGACAAGAAGGACCTGGCGGGCCACCTGCGCCGGCACGGCGTCGAGCTGTTCGAGGACATCGGGCCGGTCGGCTTCACCGGTCCGCACACCATGGCCGCGCGCGATGGCCGCCGTTGGTCGGCGGACCGCGTCATCCTGGCCGTCGGCGGGCACGCCGCCCGGCTGCCGATCCCCGGGGCTGAGCACGCGCTGACCTACGAGGACATCCCGTCCCTGACGAGCCTGCCGGGCCGGGTCGCGGTGGTAGGCGGCGCCGACACCGGCTGCCAGATGGCGTCCATCTTCGCCGATCTCGGCGCGGCCGTGACCGTCTACGAGGCGGGTCCTGTCCTCGTCCCGGCCGCGGACCCCAGCGTGTCGGAAGAACTCGGCCGCGCTTTCCGCGCCCGCGGCATGACGATCGCGACGGGGACGATGGTCCAGTCACTCTCCCGGCGCGGCGGCGGGATCCGCGTCGAGCACCGCGGCCGCGACGGGGCCGGGCAGGCGGCAGCGGACGCCGTCTTCTTCGCGGTCGGCTGGCCTGGCAACCTCAGCCAGCTGAACCTGGACGCGGCCGGCGTCAGCGCCGGGCCAAGCGCGATCGACGTCGACCAGTACCTGCGCACCAACGTCGAGCACATCTTCGCCGTCGGCGATGTCAACGGCCGTTCGATGCTGGTGCAGAGCGCGAGGATGGAGGGCCGCATCGCCGCCAGGAACGCCGTCCTGGGACCCGCAAGGCACGCGACGTACGACGTCGTGCCCAGCGGCAGCTTCACCGATCCCGAATACGGCAGGGTCGGCCTGTCCGAACCCGAGGCCGCGCGGACCCACGACACCGTGACCGGACTAGCCCGCTACGACGACATGGTGCGGCCGGTCGCCGACGGCCGGCCAGACGGCTTCTGCAAGCTCATCGCCGACCGCGCCAGCCACACCATCCTCGGCGGGCATGTCCTGGGCGAGTATTCGGCAGAAACGGTCCAGACCGTCGCGGCCTGCATGGCCGCCGGGATGACGGTGGACCAAGTCGCGGAACTTCAGCTCGCCTATCCCACGTTTACCGAGGGCGTCAGCATGGCCGCGCAGAAGATCTGCCGGAAACTGGGCATCGGCAACTACCCGCAGGTCTGGAGCTTCCTCGGACCCGACGACTGAAAGCCCGCTAGGCGTTCGGGCCGCTTACCGTGTCCAGCAAGCGTGCCAGCCGCGCCCGCAGCCCGCGCCCGCCCGCCGTCCGCACGGCGTCGCGCTCGCCCGCGGCGGCAGAAACCAGATGCTGCCCGGCATCAAACGACAACGACTCCGGCACCGCCAGCGCCTCATGCGCTAGCGCATCGAGCTCAGGATCACCCTCGTCGAGAGCCAGAATGGTGGCGCCCACCCGCCGCGCATCATCAACCCTCTCCAGCAACGGCACCGGCGCGCTGTCCTCCGCGACGACAAACACCGTCTCCCCCCGCTGCGCCGCCTCAAGCCGAGCCAGCCCCACGGCCAGGTGAGCCGGCGCCCCGTCCGGCGGCGCCCACCGCACCAACGTCGGCGCCAACTCGGGAATCCCGGCAAGCCGCGCCTCATCGTCCAGATGCGCCGTAACATGCCACGGCTCGTAGGTCGGCGTCCCCACCACAAGCAGCCCTCCGGCCGACCGAGGCGAGCGCCGCAGCGCTCGCCCGAACGCCCGAGCCTGCTCGAGCCAAGGCGACCCCGCAAGCAACGCACGCAGCGTAGCGACTTGGTCGGCATCCACGTATCAAGCATGCCCGCCGAGAAGGTACTTCGCACGCATCCCCTATGACCGGAGAAGCGGGGGCGCCGGGGTGAAACCGCGCGTGTTCGGCGCCCCCCCGGGTGCCGGCTCGCGCGCGGTTATACCCCTCGCCCCAGCGACCCCAAGGAATGAGAAGATCTGTAAGCAGACGATGACGACGAGGGAGACGTGGATGAAATTCGCCTGGCTGTGCAGTCACGAGTCCTACCAGCCCGAAGACCTGGTAAAGCAGGCCGTGGCCGCCGAACAAGCCGGCTTCGACGTGGTGCTGGGCAGCGACCACTTCCACCCCTGGGTGGACGACACGTCCGCGGCCGGGTTCGTCTGGTCCTGGCTGGGCGCGGTGGCGGCTCAGACGTCGAACGTGCAGCTGGGCACCTCCGTCACCTGTCCGCTGTTCCACTACCACCCCGCCCTCGTCGCGCAGATGGCCGCGACGACCGACCGGCTGTCCGGCGGCCGGCTGCTGCTCGGCGTCGGCACCGGCGAGGCGCTGAACGAGCGCCCGCTGGGCTTCCCGTTCCCCGGCTACGCGGAACGCCAGGCGCGCATGCGGGAAGCGCTGGAGATCATGCACCGGCTGCTGGCCGGCGAGAAGGTGACCTTCCACGGCGAGCACTACACGACCGAGACCGCGAAGCTCTACTCGCCGCCGGCCGGCGACGTCCCGATCCTGATGGCCGCGGGCGGCCCCAAGTCAGCGCAGTTCGCGGGCACCTACGCGGACGGCCTGATCACGAGCGTCAAGAACCCCGCGGACACGGTGGCCAAGGTCATCGCGCCGTACCGGCGCGCCGCCAGCGAAGCGGGCAAGCAGCACCGGGTGCTCGCCACCCGGTGGACCGTCCTCGCGGACGGCCCGTCCGAGGCGTGGGAGGCGCTGTCGTCCATGCGCGGCCTGCGCGCCCCCGGCCGCCTCGAGGCGACCGACCCCGCCGAGCTGCGGATCAGGGCGGACGAGATGGACCCGCAGGAGCTGCTGTCCAGCTACGCCGTCGTCCCCGACGCGGCCGGCCTCATCGAGTCCTACCACCCCTTGGTCACGGAGGTCGGCGCGGACATCGTCTCGATCCAGGTGATGTGCCCTGACCCGATGGCCACGATCGAGATGATCGGCAAGGAGGTCCTGCCGCAGCTGCGCGCGGCGGCGACCCGCTAGCGGTAGGAGTACTCCTCCGTCGGGAACGCGCCGGAGGCGACCTCGGCGGCGAACTCGCTCGCCGCGGTGCGCAGCACCGCGGCGATGTCCGCGTACCGCTTGACGAACTTGGGGGAGCGCGGCGACAGCCCGGCCATGTCCTGCCAGACCAGCACCTGCGCGTCGCAGTCCGGGCCGGCGCCGATGCCGATCGTCGGGACGTGCAGCGCCTCGGTGATCCGCGCGCCGAGCGGTGACGGGATGCCCTCGAGCACCACGGCGAACGCGCCGGCCGCCTCCAGTGCCTTCGCGTCGTGCAGCAGCCGGTCGCCGGCCTCGCCGCGGCCCTGCACCCGGAAGCCGCCGAACGCGTGCACGGACTGCGGGGTGAGCCCGAGGTGCCCCATCACCGGGATGCCGGCGGCCACGAGCTCCTCGACGTGGTGCGCGACTCGCATGCCGCCTTCGAGCTTCACGGCGTGCGCGCCCGCCTCCTTCATGAACCGGACGGCGGCCTGCAGCGCGGCGGCCGGCGACGCCTGGTAGGAGCCGAACGGCAGGTCCGCCACCACCATCGACCGCTTCGTCCCGCGCACCACGGCGGCGGTCAGCGGGATCAGGTCGTCGATGGTGACCGGGATCGTCGTGTCGTAGCCGAACACCACGTTCCCCGCCGAATCCCCGACCAGCAGCACCGGGATCCCGGCCTCGTCGAAGATCCCCGCGGTCAGCGCGTCGTAGGCGGTGAGCATCGGCCATTTCTCGCCGCGGGCCTTCGCGGCGGCGATGTCCCGGACCGTGACCCGGCCCGGACGACGGCCGCCATACAGCGGCTCAGACTCTTGAGACGGCATGGCACAACCTCCACAGTCTCGAGTCGCCCCAGCGGCGTACCCGGACACGTCGATAATCGTACGTCAGAGGCGTGCGAGACTGAACGGGTGCGCAGTGACTTCGCGGCGGTCGACGCCATCGTCAGCCACTACTTCGACCGCGGCGCCCAGCCCGCGATCTCCTACGGCGTCGTCTCCGGCGGCGTCCTAGTGCACTCCGCCGGGTTCGGAGCGCGCGGCGACGGCAGGCCGGCGCCGGACGCGGACACGGTGTTCCGGATCGCGTCGATGTCGAAGAGCTTCACCGCGTCGGCCGTCCTGCTGCTGCGCGACGAGGGGCGACTGGCGCTCGACGACCCGGCGGAGAAGTACGTGCCCGAACTGGCCGGCTGGCCGCCGGTGACGCCGGACTCCGACCGGGTGACGATCAGGCACCTGCTGACGATGACCGCGGGGTTCCCGACCGACGACCCGTGGGGCGACCGGCAGCAGGGGCTGCCGCTCGATGAGTTCGGCGCGCTGCTGGCCGGCGGAATGCGGTTCAACTGGGCGCCAGGCACCCGGTTCGAGTACTCCAACCTTGGCTACGCGATCCTCGGCAGGATCGTGGCGGCGGCGGGGCAGGCGGAGTACGCCGATTTCGTCACGACCAGGCTGCTCGCGCCGCTCGGCATGACCCGTACCGGGTACGACGCGGCCGGGTTCGACCCCGGTGAGCTCGCGACCGGCTACCGGCGCGGGCCCGCTGGCTGGGCGGAGCTCCCGTTCGACCCGTACGGCGCGTTCGCGCCGATGGGCGGGGTGTTCTCGTCGGTCAGCGACCTGGCGCGGTGGGTGGCCGGCTTCGCGGCGGCGTTCCCGCCCGGCGGGGGCTCGGACGCCGACAAGACGCACCCGCTGCGCAGGGCGTCGCGGCGGGAGATGCAGCAGCCGCAGGCGGTGACCGACTGGCGCGCGCCGGACCGGCTCCCCGGCGGACCGCCGGGATCGCCCGCGTATTACGGGTTCGGGCTGTTCGTGGACGAGGATCCGGTGCTGGGCCGGGTGGTCAGCCACAGCGGCGGCTACCCGGGGTTCGGCAGCAACATGCGCTGGCATCCGGCCACCGGCCTCGGCGTGATCGCGCTGGGCAACGGCACGTACGCGCCGATGTCGGTGCTGGCCGGCATGGTCCTGGAAGCCCTGCTGCCGCGGCCCGCCTCCTACCACGTGGCGCTGTCCCCCGCGGACCCCGACTCGCCATCCGCGCCGTCCGCGACGCCCCTGCCGCCAGCCGGGGCACCCTGGCCGGAGACGCTGGCGGCCGCGAGCGAGGTCAACCGGCTCCTGGCGGACTGGGACGACACGGCCGCGGACGCGCTGTTCAGCGAGAACGTCGCGCTCGACGCCCCCTACCAGGAGCGGCGGCGCGCCCTTGACCTGATCAGGCAGCGGATCGGTGACTTCCGCGCCGACGACGCGAGGGCGCCGGAGTCGGACACCCCGGCGCACCGCCGGTGGTGGCTGACCGGGCCGCGGGGCACCGTGCAGGCGCAGATCCTGCTCAACCCGGAGCGGCCGCCGCGCGTCCAGTCGCTGGCCGTCGCCGTCCCGCCCGCCAGCGACTCGGTCCTCGCGACGGTCCTCGGGAACCTCGTCACCTGGCTGAACAGCGGCGCCGCTCAATGGCCGGGCAGCATCAGGGTGGCGCCGGGTACGGATGAGGGACTGCTGCGCCGCCGCCTGCTCATGGCCGCCGCCTGGGCGGGGGAGTGCGGGACCGGCGCGTACCGGGCCGGCGACGGCGCCGCCTCGGTCGCCGTCGAGCTGGCCGGCGAGCACGCCACGGTCGTGCTGTCCCTGCTCGTCAACCCCGGCACCGGCGAAATTCGCCAGGCCGACGTGGCGTTGTAAAAAACCTGAAAGTCCCCAAAAGGTCTGGAATAGATTCCGATACGGACCTGTTCCGTATCGATAGCGCGGGCGATCTGCCCGCCTCCAAGCTTTCCAATGTCCTGAAGGGACCCATGGATTCTCAGGCGACTCAACGCAGGCGCTGGGTCATTCTCGGCGTGCTCGTGGTCGGACTGCTCGCCATCGTCATCGACAACACCGTCCTGAACGTGGCGCTGAAGACGATCGCGAACCCGGTCGAGGGCCTTGGCGCCAGCCAGAGCGAACTCGAGTGGGCGATCAACTCCTACACCCTCGTGTTCGCCGGGCTCCTGTTCACATTCGGCGTGCTCGGCGACCGGATCGGCCGCAAGCGCATGCTCATCGCGGGGCTCGTGCTGTTCGGCATCGGCTCGCTTCTCTCCGCCTACTCCCGTTCGCCGGACCAGCTCATCGCGGCCCGCGCGGCGATGGGCCTCGGCGGCGCCGCGGTGATGCCGCAGACCCTGTCCATCATCTCCAACGTCTTCGAGCCGCGGGAGCGGGCGCGTGCCATCGGCATCTGGGCCTCTGCGGTCGGCATCGGCGTGGCCATCGGCCCGGTGCTCGGCGGCCTGCTGCTCGCCCACTTCTGGTGGGGCTCGGTCTTCCTGATCAACGTCCCGGTGACCGTGCTCGGCGCGCTGGCGGTGATCGCCCTCGTCCCCGAGTCGCGCAACCCCGCCCCCGGCAGGATCGACTACCTCGGCGTGCTCGGCTCCATCGTGGGCCTGGTGCTGCTGGTGTACGGGATCGTGCAGGGTGGCGACGGCGCGTCCTGGACCAGCGCAGGCGTCCTCGGCCCGGCCCTTGGCGGCCTCGCCGTGCTCGGCCTGTTCGCCTGGTACGAGAGCCGCATCGACCACCCGTCGCTGGACATCCGGCTGTTCCGCGACCGGCGGCTGTCGGCCTCCGTCGGGGCGATCGCGCTGCTGTTCTTCGGCTTCGGCGGCGTGTACTTCTTCACCAGCTTCTACCTGCAGAACGTCCGCGGCTACACGCCGCTGGCCGCCGGCCTGCTGACCGTCCCGTTCGCGCTCGGCCAGCTCATCGCGGCGCCGCGCAGCGCCAGCCTGGTCACCAGGTACGGCGCGCGGGCCGTCGGCGTCAGCGGGATACTGCTCAGCGCGGTGGCGATCGGCGGTTACGCCACGGTTGGCACCGCCTCGCCGATCTGGATCCTCGCCGTGCTGTTCGGCATCCAGGGCGCGGGCGTCGGGCTGACCGTGCCGGCCGCGACCGCCGCGGTCATGGACGTCCTGCCCAGAGAGCGGGCCGGCGCGGGGTCCGCGCTGACCAACACGGCGCGGCAGGTCGCGGTGGCGCTCGGCGTCGCCGTGCTCGGCTCGATCCTCGCCCAGTCCTACCGCGGCACGATGTCCCCGGCGCTGGACAGGCTGCCGGCGGGCGCGCGCGACACCGCCGGCCAGTCGATCTCCGCCACCCAGGCGGTGGCCGGGCACCTCGGCCAGGCGGGTCAGTTCCTGCTTGACCCGGCGAACGTCGCGTTCGTCGACGCGATGCGGATCACCGCACTGGTCGCGGCCGGCATCGCCGTGCTGGGCGGGCTCGTGGTGATGCGCTGGATGCCGGGCCGTCAGCGGCCTAACATCGAAGAACTGGTCGCCGCGGAAGTGGCGGCGGCCGAGCGGGAGCTCGCGGCCGAACGCGAGCTGTCCGAAAGGTAAAAGAGGTAACTAACGATGCGCACGCAAGCTGACCACGCCGACTCCGACGTGGCGGCCAGTGTTGCAGCAGCCAGTGCGGCAGTGACCGCCCAGGATGCCGCCGCCGACGCCGGGACCGGCGCCGTGCGGCGCCCTGGGCGGCCGCGCAGTGAGCGGGCCGAGCAGGCGATCCTCGACGCCACGCTCGAGGCGATCGCCGAGCGCGGCGTGGACGGTGTGGGCTGCGAGGATGTCGCGGCCCGCGCCGGGGTCGGCAAGGCGACCCTGTACCGGCGCTGGCCGGGCAAGGAGGACCTGCTGATCGCGGCGTTCGCCTCGCTGAAGAGCCCGCTGCCCGAGCCGCGCGGCGAGTCGGCGCGCGAGGACCTGATCGCGATGCTCGACGTGATGGCTAACGACGCCGACGATCCCAGGTACGCGCGCCAGTTCGCGCTGCTGCACGGCGAGGGTGAGCGCTACCCGCGGCTGGTCAAGCGCTACAAGGAGCAGGTGGTGGAGCCGCGCCGCGAGCTGATCAGGTCGGTGCTCCGCCGCGGCGTCGCCACCGGCGAATTCCGCGCGGACACCGACATCGAGATCGCCATGCTCACGCTCACCGGAGCGGTGATCGCCCGCGGCAAGCACGACCGCACGCCCGCGGAGCCGCGCTTCGCCGCACGCGTCGTCGACGAGCTGCTGCGGGGCATCGGCGCCCGCTGACCCCGGGCGCTGTTACGCCGGAGTACGCACCACCCGCGGCGCCTCCTCGAGGATGTGCTGGGCGCCGGTCAGGCAGAGCAGCGTGCGGACCGCTGTGGAGGCCGCGATGACGCGGAGCCTGCGGTCCCTGGCCTCCGTGAGATTCCTGATCGTCAGGAGCGCCGCGAGTCCGGCGCCGTCCATGGAGTCGATCCGGGACAGGTCAAGCAGCAGCGGCGGGCGGTGCGTCCGGCTGATCCGGAGCAGCAGCTCCTCGAAGACAGCGGCGGAACTGCCGTCGACCTGACCGGAGACTGTCAGGGATGTTCCCGACGGGGCCGCATGCACGTGACTGAGAATTCCCACAAGATTGCTCCAAGTGATGTGGACAGCATTCTCCATCACAGAGGCGGCCGTCGCATCCCTCGCGGCGGGTGAGGCGCGAGCGGGGCCGAGTGGTGACCGGCGGCTGCCGGCGCCGGGTCCTCCCGGGCGGGTGATGCCTTCAGGGACCCGCATTACTTGGATGAGTAGCGAGCCTGAATCGGGCCATGGGCAGCTGGGAGTCGATATGGCCGAGGGAACGCACGCAGCAGGCCAGCGCGGCTGGCTGCCGATGGCCAGGCACGTACCTGTGGCCGGGGTGGCCCGCCCGCCGCGCAGCCTGACCGACGCCGAACTCGCCCGGCTCCTGTTCAGCGACCGGGCCAGTTGCGCCGATTCCGGCCTGGACACCGCCGCATGGTTCCCGCCCAGCGGCAACGCTGACACCGCCCGCGTCCAGGCCGCGCCGGCCATCGCGCTGTGCAACACGTGTCCGCTGCGAAGTGAGTGCCTGGAGTTCTCCATGCGGTACTGGTACCGGGGCGGTGAAGAAGGCGTCTGGGCAGGCCTGGTCGGCTCCGAGCGCCTCACGCTCCGGCTCAGGTGGCTGTCGGGAGAGAGCCCGGGCGAACTTCTCGCCGGCCGGACGGCGGCCGTCCGGGCGCGCCGCCTGATCAAGGACGCGATCGGCATCATCAGGAACGGGTGAGACGCCTGGTCAGGAGGGCCGGACGTTCGGCTCGCGCAGCGAGTTCACCGAGCTGCCGAAGAGCGCGATCCGGTCGCGCGCGACCGCCGCGAGCCCGCCGTCGGGCACTGCCGTCGACCGCTCGGCGGCCATGGCCGACCTGGCCGCCTGCAGCGACGCGATGACCTCACCTACCTGGAACCGTTCTATCTCGCCAGGCGCCTGCTGCTGCATGGCGTACAGCAGCTGACCGTAGTCGTCGGCCCTGCGCTGCAGGTCCGACCAGCGGTACCCGGCATCGGGGCCGGTTAGCGCGCCAGGCGTCTCGGCTGCCGCCATCGCGTCGTGCAGCGCCGACCCCTTCGCGTACGCGTCGATGACGCGGCCCCGCCAGTCGGTCGCCGCGGCGGACCGCCGCCGGTGCGCGACGATGGCCCAGGTCACCAGGCCGGCGACCACCGCGATTGCCACCGCCACCCAGAACCACACCCAGGGGGACGTGGAGCTGCCGGCCGCGGCCGGGGTAGTGGCGGCCGCCGCGGTCGTGGGCGCGGCGGCCGTTGTCGGCGGTTCCGTTGTCGGCGGCGCGGTCGTGGGCGGTTCCGTGGTCGGCGGTGCCGTCGTGGGCGGCGCCGTCGTCGGCGGTTCCGTGGTTGGCGGCGTGGTCGTCGGCTGCTCGGTCGTCGGCTGCTCGGTCCCGCCGGTCCTTGTCGCGGTGACGCTGGCGGCGATGCTGCTCACCGCCGAGCTGACGCTGCTAGCCGCTCCGCACGCCGCTAGCGGCAGCACGATGAACACGATCAGGCCGACGAGACCGGCGTATTTCCTTAGCATCTGCGGCAGCTCCTTCCGCGCACCGGGGAAGATCCCTTCAAGGGTGCGCGGAACCTAGCCGCCGGCAGGCCACCCCGCGCGGGTGAATTCCTAGCGCGGCAAGGGCTCGCGCCACGCGCTGGTGATGGGCAGCCGCCGCCCGCGGCCGAAGTTCTTCGGGCTGATCTTCGGTCCCGGCGGATACTGGCGGCGCTTGAACTCGGCGAGGTCGACGAGCCTGATCACCCGCTCGACGAGCGCCGGGTTGTGGCCGGCCGCGATCAGCTCCGCCGACCCCATGTCCTTTTCCACGTAGTCGTCGAGCAGCGCGTCCAGCTCGTCGTACGCCGGCAGCGAGTCGGTGTCGAGCTGCCCGGGAGCAAGCTCCGCCGACGGCGCCTTCTCGATGGAGTTAACGGGGATGGGGGGAGTAGCCCCTGTACGTTCCGCATATTCATTACGCCACCTGGACAGGTCCCAGACGAGCGTCTTGAAGACGTCCTTGATCGGGCCGAAGCCGCCCGCCGAGTCACCGTAGAGCGTCGAGTACCCCGTCGCCAGCTCGCTTTTGTTGCCGGTGGTGAGCACGAGGTGATTGCCGGCGTTGGACAGCGCCATGTTGATCACGCCGCGCACCCGGGACTGCAGGTTCTCCGCGGGCAGCCCGTCGGCGGGGAAGTCGCTGAGCTCGTCGCGGAACGCGTCCACGATGGCCTGGATCGGCACCGTCCGCCCGTGTATGCCCTGCCGCTTCACCAGGTCCTCGGCGTCGGTGACGGAGCCTTCCGAGGAGTACCGGCTCGGCATCAGCACCACGTAGACGTTCTCTGGCCCAATCGCGTCGGCGGCGATCGTCGCGGTCAGCGCCGAGTCGATGCCGCCGGACAGCGCGAGGATGACCGAGCGGAACCCGTTCTTCCGCACGTAGTCCCGCGTTCCGGCGACCAGCGCCGCGTACACCTCGGCCCGGTCGTCCAGCCGCGGCCAGAACGGCCCGTGCTCGTCCTCCCCGGCCGTCACCGCCGGCGGCGGGAGGTCGGGCAGGGTCAGCCGCTCGATCGTGATCTCGGTCCCGTCCTCGGCGTCGACCGGCCCGTCCGGCGCGTCGCCGCCCTCTGCCCCGGGCAGGTCGACGTCGAGGACGACCAGCTCCTCCTCGAACTGCGGGCCGCGAGCCAGCACCTCGCCGGACGCGGTCACCACGATCGAGTCCCCGTCGAAGACCAGCTCGTCCTGCCCGCCGACGAGGTTGCAGTACGCCAGCACCGCCCCGGCCTCGCGCGCCCGCCGGGTGACCAGCTCGAGCCGCACGTCGTCCTTGCCGCGCTCGTATGGCGAGGCGTTCGGCACCACGAGCAGGCCGGCTCCCGCGCGCAGGCACACCGCCACCGGCCCGCCGTCCTGCCACAGGTCCTCGCAGATCGCGATGGCGACGTCCACCGCCTCGCCGTCTCCCAGCGGCACCCGGAACACCGGCAGGCTGTTCCCCGGCACGAAGTACCGGTACTCGTCGAAGACGCCGTAGTTCGGCAGGTGGTGCTTGGCGCTGGTCGCCACGACCCGCCCGCCGTGCAGCACCGCCGCCGCGTCGAGCGGCGCGCCCGCCGGCAGCCCGGTGCGCGGCGCGAGGTCCGGCCGCCGGTCCAGGTACCCGGTGACCACCGCGACGCCGCCGAGCCCCTCGGCGTCCAGCCGCTGGGCGACCTCGTGGGTCGCCGCGATCGACGCCTCCACGAACGACGCCCGCAGCGCGAGGTCTTCCACGGGATACCCGGTGAGGAACATCTCGGGGAACAGCACGACCCGCGCCCCGCGCGCGGCCGCGCGCCGCGTCCACTCCACGACCAGCTCGGCGTTCCCGGTCAGGTCCCCGACGGTGGCGTTCAGCTGAGCAAGGGCGATCCGCAAGTTAGGCACGCTTCCAGCTTAGGCGGGCTCACCCAGGCGGGAGGTAACCGTTCTCGACGAGGGCTTGAGCGCCAGCGGCGTACTGGGCGGGGTCATCGGGCACGGCCGTCCCAAGCCCGTCCACGTACCGGTTGTACATGCAGAACGCCGCCGCGATCAGCACGGTGTCGTGGATCTCCAGGTCGGTGGCGCCTGCGGCGCGCGCCTTCGCCACGGCGTCCGCCGACACCAGCCGCCCGTCCACCCGGACCAGGTCCGCGATGTCGAGCAGCGCCCTCAGCTTGGCGGAAAGGGGAGCGGTGCCAGGGTCGGTCAGCACCTGCCCGACCAGGCCCGCGCCGCCGGGCAGCATCGCCGCGGCGGTCGCCGCGTGCGAATTAGAGCAGTACTCGCACTCATTGCGCCGTGACACATAAGCGGCAATAAGCTCGCGCTCGCCCCGCGACAGCGTGCTGTCGCCGCGCAGCAGGACCTCGGCGAGCTCGCCGAGCGGCCTGGCGGTCTCCGGCCGGTAGGTGAGCAGCCCGACAATCCCCGGAATGTCATTTCCAAGCTCAATATGTGCCACGGCCTCAGCGTCTCACTAGTCGGCCACCTCGTCGAATCCCGCCGCGACCGCCCGCGGTCATCCGGGCATCTCCGCTATCTCGCGTGAGCCGCACGCCACCACGCTGGTCCGCTGTCGCCCCGCGCTAGCCCGCCCCGCGCAACTCCCCATCAGTTACGTGGGGATATTCCGGACAAATCGGACACGAAAGTGGTCATAACCGATGGGAAGTTGCCGGCCTGCCTGACCGCCGCAGGCAGCCAGCGTCGGCGCGCGGGAACCGCCGCTAGACCGTGACCCATGGCGTATCGTTTTCGCGGTGGATTATGCGATATGACGGGATGCATGCGGATGGGACCCTCTGTGCGGCATCTGTACGTGTAGGCGGGACACGGTGACCTGGAAAGCCCGGCAGGCCTGGAACGGGCGGAAAGCATGGTGGCTCGAGCTGACCACGGCGGTCGCCGTGATCGTGATCGTGCTCGTCTGCATTTCCCACGCCTGGACGGCGCCGCTGCTGCTCGCGCCCTTGCTCGCGGTCCCGCCCGCGCTGGCCGGCGTCGGCGCGTCCAGTTACCTGCGGCCGCTTGCCTACGGCGCGGTCAGCCTGGTCGCGGCCATCATCATCGCGGCCACCGCCAGCGGCGACACGCACGAGGTGCCGGTGGCGACGATCGTGGCGATCGTCGTGATGACCGCCATCAGCGCCGTCGCGACCACCTTCAGCGGCGCCAAGATCGGGCAGATCGCCAACGTCATCTCGGTCGCGGAGACCGCTCAGCGGGCGGTGCTCAAGCCGCTGCCCAGCCAGCTGGGCCCGGTCGAGCTCGGCGTGATCTACCTCGCCGCCGCCGCGGACGCGAAGGTCGGCGGTGACCTCTATGACGTCACCACGACCGAGCACGGCATCCGGCTGGTCATGGGCGACGTGCGCGGCAAGGGACTGGGCGCGGTGGAGGTCGCCGCGGACGTGCTCGGCATGTACCGCGAGGTCGCGCACGACGTGCACACCCTGGGGGAACTGGCCCGCAGGCTGGACGCGGGACTGTCGCGCCGCTGGGGCGAGCACGAGGAGTTTGTCACCGCGCTGTTCGTCGAGATCGATCCCGAGGTCGGCCGGCTCAGCATCTTCAACTGCGGGCACCCGCCGCCCAT
>DATBBI010000407.1:0-2003 GCA_036271115.1 Trebonia sp. | reverse complement strand
CCGCACCAGGCGGCGTTCCAGCCGTTCGTCGCGCTGGTGCTCACCGCGTACTCGGTCGGCAGCCGCGCCGAGGGGCGGCGGTCGCTATGGGCACCGCCGCTGCTGCTGGCGGCGTCGGTGCCGTTCTTCGTGGCGGCGAGGCTGCACGGCCAGGATTCCGGAAACATCATCCCGTCCTTCGTCTGGCTGGTGGCGGGATGGGCGGCCGGGCGGACCGTCCGCAGCTGGCGGCACAAGAACGTGGCACTGGAGCTGGCCAACCGCGAGCTCACCGAGCAGCGGGAGCTGCAGGCGCAGGCCGCGGTGGCGGTCGAGCGGGGCCGGATCGCACGCGAGCTGCACGACGTGGTGGCGCACAACGTGTCGATGATGGTGGTCCAGGCCGGGGCGGCGGCCCGGGTGGTGCGAGACCAGCAGCCAGAGGTGCGGAACGCGCTCGAGGTGATCGCGGCCACCGGCCGGGAGACCGTCGACGAGATGCGAACGCTGCTCGGCGTGCTCCGTTCCAAGGACGGGCAAGGCTCCGACGACGGGCAGACCGCGCTCAAGCCGCAACCGGGCCTGGCCGATCTGGAACAGCTGGTCAGCGGGGTCCGTGAGGCGGGCCTGCCGGTCACGTTGCGGATCGAGGGCGCGCCGCGGCCGCTGCCGCCCGCGCTGGACCTGTCCGCCTTCCGGATCGTGCAGGAGGCGCTGACGAACGCGCTCAAGCACGCCGGCCCCGCCCGCGCGGAGGTCACGGTCGGGTACGAGGATGGCCTGGTCAGCCTGGAGATCACGGACACCGGACGCGGGCCGCACGACGGCAGCGGCACCGGCCACGGACTGGTCGGGATGCGCGAGCGGGCCGCGATGTTCGGCGGCAAGCTCGAGGCGGCCCGGGGTGACGGCGGCGGCTACACCGTCCGCGCGCGGCTCCCCGTCCCCACCCCGGCATCGGCATGATCCGGGTCCTGCTGGCCGACGACCAGGCGCTGGTGCGCGGAGGGTTCCGGCTCATCCTGGACACCGAACCCGACATGGAGGTCGTCGCCGAGGCGGCCGACGGGGACCAGGCCCTGGCCGGCGCGCTGGAGACCAGGCCCGATGTGGTGCTGATGGACATCAGGATGCCCGTGCTCGACGGAATCGAGGCGACCAGGCGCCTGGTCCCGCAGCTCGGTGGCACGCGCGTGGTGATGCTGACTACGTTCGACCTGGACGACTACGTCGTGGACGCATTCCGGGCCGGCGCCTCGGGTTTCCTGCTCAAGACCGCCCCGCCCGCACAGCTCATCGCGGCGATCCGTACCGTCCACGCGGGCGACGGGCTGCTCGCGCCGGCCAGCACTCGCCGGCTGATCGAGCAGTTCACCCAGCCCGCCATGCCCGGACCCAAGCTCGAGGCGCTGACCGCCCGCGAGTCCGATGTGCTGCGGCTGCTTGCCCGGGGGCTGTCCAACGCCGAGATCGCCGCGCAGCTCGTCGTCGAGCCGTCGACGGTCAAGTCGCACGTGGCGAGCCTGCTGGCCAAGCTGGGCCTGCGGGACCGGGTGCAGGCGGTGGTGTTCGCCTACGAGAACGGGCTCGTCCGCCCGGGCGAACGGACGTAGCGCTGTCCTTTGCGCCGTTCACGTTCGTCGTATCGGTGTACATACCACGAGGATCGGAGATGACATGAAGTTCATGATGCTGGTCTGCGTCGACCCGGGCCGCTTCGCCGAGGACGAGGCAGCGGATACCGCGGAGAACGGTGACGCCGACAACATGGGCAGCTTTCCCTGGCTCGACGACGTCGTCGCGCGCGGCATCCGGCTGCACGGCGACCGGCTCAGGCCCGCCGAGGAGGCCAAGACGGTGCTGGTGCGCGACGGCGAGGTCCTGGTCAGCGACGGGCCGTTCGCCGAGACCAAGGAGATCATCTGCGGGTACGACATGCTCGAGTGCGACAGCCTGGAGGAGGCCGTCCGGGTGGCCTCGGCGCATCCCGTCGCCAGGTTCGGCAAGATCGAAGTCAGGGCAGT
>DATBBI010000406.1:0-19395 GCA_036271115.1 Trebonia sp. | reverse complement strand
GCGGACGGGTCGCTCGGCGCCCGCGGCTCGGTGGCGGACGTGCTGCCGACCGTCGTCGCGCAGGCCCGCACCGACGTGATCTACGCGTCCGCGCCGCTCGGCGTGCTCCGCTCGGTGTGCGCGCTGGCCGGGCGGTACGAGATCCCGGTGCAGGCGCTGGTGTCAGAACCGGCGATGACCTGCGGGACCGGGCTGTGCATGGGCTGCGTGCTGCCCGTCGTGGGCAATGACGGGACCACCAGGATGGTGCGGGCGTGCGTGGACGGGCCGGTGTTCCGCGGCGACCTGGTGCGGTGGGACGACGTGGGCACGATCCCCTTCGACGCGCTCGGCGCCCCGGGCTGGAAGCCGCGTCCGGGCACCTCGGCCACCCCGGCGGGGGAGCGGTCCAGTGCCGGCTGACCTGCGGACCAAGATCGGGCACCTGGACCTGCCCAGCCCGATCCTCACGGCGTCGGGGTGCGCGGGCACCGGCCGCGAGCTGGCCCAGTTCACCGACGTCGCGCGGATCGGCGCGGTGATCACCAAGTCGGTGACGCTCGAGCCGCGGGCGGGCAACCCGGCGCCCCGGGTGACGGAGACGCCGAGCGGCCTGCTGTCGGCCGGGGGACTTCAGGGGCCCGGTCTCGACGGGTTCCTGCGACGCGACCTGCCGTGGCTGCTGTCCCGCGGCGCGCGCGCCGTGGTGTCCATAGCGGGCCACAGCGCGCGGGAGTACGGCGAGCTCGCCGCCAGGCTGTCGGACGCCGCGGGCGTGACCGCGATCGAGGTGAACCTCGGCTGCCCGGACGCCGCGGCCGCGGGGCGGCCGTTCGCCCTGGACCCCGGCGCGGCCAGCGAGGTGGTGGCGGCGGTGCGCGGCAGCGCCAGGTACGACATCCCGGTGTTCGCGAAGCTGTCACCGGAGGTCACCGACATCGTGAGCGTGGCGAAGGCCTGCGTGTCGGCGGGCACTGACGGGCTGTCCCTGATCAACACGCTGCCTGGCCTGGTCATCGACCCGGTGACTGTGCGGCCCGCGCTGTCTGGGCTCTACGGCGGGCTGTCGGGTCCGGCGATCCGCCCGGTCGCGGTGCGCTGCGTCTGGCAGGTCCGCGAGGCGCTGCCCGACGTGCCGCTGATCGGCACCGGCGGGGTGCGGACCGGGCGGGACGCGCTGGAATTCCTGCTCGCCGGGGCGTCGCTGGTGGCCGTGGGAACAGTGCTTTTCCACGATCCTTCGGCTTGCTCGCGAATTCAGCGGGAGCTTGAAGAGGAACTCGCGGCCCGCGGGGTAGACCGCGTGACAGAAATCGTCGGCAGCGCGCACCAGTCAGCCGGGTACGCCGCCCAGCGGCGCAGCTGGGTGTAACGGCAGGCGCGGCGCGTGCAGGAGAAGCAGCCCCGCCAGATGAATCCGGGTCGTCCCCGGAGAGAGGAGACTGGCGTGCAAAGGCCAGGAAGGCCAGCACCGGTCGCCGTCGCGCTCGACGCGCCGGACCTGGACACCGCGGCGCGCTGGGCGGCGCTCGTCACCCCGCACGTGTCCACGGTCAAGATAGGCCTGGAGCTATACCTGCGCTACGGGCCCGACGTCGTGCCCACGGTCCGCGGCGCGAGCGGTGTCGAGGTCTTTCTCGATCTCAAGCTGCACGACATCCCCGCGACGGTCGCCGGCGCGGCCCGCGCCGTATCCCGGCTGCGACCGGAGATCTTGACCGTGCACGCGGCCGGCGGCACCGACGTGATCCGGGCGGCCGTGGACGCGGCGGCGCCAGGGACGTGCGTGGCGGCGGTGACCGTGCTCACCTCCATGGGCGATGACGACCTCGCCGCTCTCGGGATCCCCGGGCCGGTCAGCGACGTGGTCCGCCGGATGGCCGTGCTCGCGGTCGCGGCGGGCGCCCGCGGGCTGGTCTGCTCGCCGCGCGAAGTCGCCGCCGTCCGTGCCGAGGTCGGGCCGGACGTCGTCCTGATCACGCCGGGCGTCCGCCCGGCAGGGGCCGACCAGCACGACCAGGCGCGGGTGGCGACGCCGGAGGAGGCCCTCAGGGCCGGAGCCGACCTGCTCGTCATCGGCCGCCCGATCACCAGGGCGCCGGACCCTGGCGCCGCCGCGGCCGCGGTGGCCGCCTCGCTGCGCCGCGCGGTGTCCGGCTCGGTCCCGCGCTAAGCCGGGCCCGGGCCTCGTCCAGGCCGGGGTCGCGGCGGGCGCGGCGCCCCCGGTGGCCCCCGGCGCGGCTGGCACGCAATTGCGCGCGAATCCGCGGCCGAAATCGTCAGAAAGTCGCGATATCTCGCGAGCAGGCAAAGCGGAACCGTTGCCCCACGGGCACCAGACGTCGCCGCGGCCGGCGGAGATTATGACTAGTCCGACAAACCTCACCTGCTGCGATTGTCGACCCGGTACTGTGATGGACACGCTGCGGTGGGTAAAATGTCCTGCCAAGAGCCGGGAGAAGGCTAGCGTCTGAACATCCGGGGCATGAGAAAAGCGGCAATTCAATCACAGAAATCTCGTATGTCGCCGGCATACGTGAGGACGGCGCGTCCGGGGCACGCCCATGAATAGACAGCGGCCGATGATTCGCGCCTCACGGGAGGCGACACGGCGGGAATACGTTTTCGTGGCATCATGCCAGGGCAGGCCCGTTGCGTGTATGGTTAACACGTCGGTGGTGCCCGTGCCGGGCGTCCGGCACGTCAGTCGCCCGGCGATCGAGGTGGCGACGGCCAGTCGCATCCCGGGTGGCCTAGGCGGCCGGTCCACCGGCGCAAACGGCGCACGCGGCAGTTCGAGCGGGCGGGGCTCCGGCCCCGGCGAAGGGAACGCGGTGCCGTCCATTCGGAAGGGGACAAGGCGCATAATTCGCGGCAGACGGGTCAGTGTTTCGGGGGAAACGACGAGTCCGTGGCTATCACGGTACGAGAGCCTGCCAGATGCGTAGGACCTGCAAATGACTACTCTTAGTAATGAAACGCGCACTAAGAGTAATATATTTGGATTTGTGATGACATAAACCGAGATTCACGTTGCCGAAAGGGTGCTTGACTCGCTAGTTTCCCCTCCCGTCCAACCTTTTTTTCAACGAAACCCGAGGTGACCCCGAGTGGCTCTTCCTCCCCTCACTCCCCAGCAGCGCGCGGACGCCTTGCAGAAGGCGGCGATAGCGCGTAAGGAACGCGCCGAGGTTAAGAATCGCCTCAAGCGCGGTGCAGTCACGCTGTCCGAGGTGATCAAGGACGGATCAACGGACGACGTGATTGGCAAGATGAAGGTCTCCGCTCTGCTCGAGTCGCTGCCTGGCGTGGGCAAGGTCCGCGCGAAGCAGATTATGGAGCGGCTCGGCATTGCCGAGTCCCGCCGGGTGCGCGGGCTGGGTGCCAACCAGCGCGCCGCGCTTGAGCAGGAGTTCGGTGCGGACATCTGACGTTGGTAACCGGCTTCGCGAGCGGCCGGCGCGGGCACGAGGGCATGGCTTTCTCCCCCGACGGTAAGGCGCGCGAGGCGGTTGCCGCCAAGGGCGCGGCGCCCAGCGGGGCTCGTGCGCCTGCGGGACGGAGAAATTCGCGGCTGACTGTGCTCTCCGGGCCCTCCGGGGTCGGGAAGAGCACAGTCGTCGCGGAACTCCGCCATCAGTGTCCGGAGATCTGGATTTCCGTTTCCGTTACCACTCGAAGGCCGCGGCCGGGAGAGGTGAACGGGCGGGAGTATTACTTTATCGATGACCGCGAGTTTGACCGCATGCTGGCCGCCGGGGAACTCCTGGAGTGGAACGAGTTCGCGGGAAATAAATACGGCACGCCGCGGGAACCCGTCCGCGAGCACATCGAGCGCGACGAGCGGACGCTGCTCGAGATCGACCTTAACGGCGCGCGGCAGGTCCGCGAGGTCATGAAGGACGACGCCTTGTTCGTCTTCCTGCAGCCACCGTCGTGGGAGGAACTGGTCCGCAGGCTCACCCGCCGCGGCACTGAGCCCCCTGACGTGGTCGAACGCCGCCTGGCAGTGGCGCGGGAAGAACTCGCGGCGGCCGGCGAGTTTGACGTAACGCTGGTGAACACGTCCGTCAGTGAGGCTTGCCGGCAACTGGTAATGTTGATTAACAATCTTCAATAGGAAGGCGACAGGTGGCAGGGACCCCCGCCGCAGACGGCATCATCAACCCGCCGATCGACGAGCTCCTCGAAGTCGTGGACAGCAAGTACCGGCTCGTCATCATGGCGGCCAAGCGGGCACGCCAGATCAACGCGTACTACTCGCAGCTTGGCGAAGGCCTGCTCGAGTACGTCGGCCCGCTCGTCGAGACGCGCGTCCAGGAGAAGCCGCTGTCGATAGCGTTGCGCGAGACCAGGGAACGGCTGCTCAAGGTGGAGAAAACCGAGGGCTAGTCCCCGGGCCCGCCATGGCGCGCGTCATCCTCGGTGTCGGCGCCGGAATCGCCGCGTACAAGGCATGTGAGCTGCTGCGCCTGCTCAAGGAGGCGGGCCACCGCGTGCGTGTCGTGCCCACCCCCGACGCGCTGCGCTTTGTCGGCGAACCCACCTGGGCGGCGCTGTCCGGCGAGCCGGTGGCGGCCGACGTGTGGACCGACGTCGCCGACGTTCCCCACGTACGGCTCGGCCAGAGCGCGGACCTGGTGCTGGTCGCGCCCGCGACCGCCGACGTGCTCGCCCGCGCCGCCGCAGGCCTGGCCGCGGACCTGCTCACCGCGACGCTGCTGACGGCCCGCTGCCCAGTGATGTACGCGCCGGCGATGCACACCGAGATGTGGGAGCACCCCGCCACCCAGCACAACGTGACGACGCTGCGGGCGCGCGGCGCGCTGGTCGTCGAGCCCGCCGTCGGCCGCCTGACCGGCGCGGACAGCGGCAAGGGGCGGCTTCCTGAGCCGGCCGAGCTCTTCGCGCTGGCGGAATCGCTGCTTTCATCCCGAACGGGCGCGGCCGGCTCCGCGGCCACCCCGTTCCTCACGATGGCGGGCCGGCGAGTGGTCGTCTCGGCCGGCGGGACGCGGGAGGAACTCGATCCGGTCCGCTTTCTCGGCAACTGGTCGACGGGCAGGCAGGGCTACGCGTTCGCGAGGTCCGCGGTGGCCCGCGGCGCGGAGGTGACCGTGGTCGCCGCGAACGTGGAGCTGCCCGACCCCGCCGGGGTGAAGATCATCCGCGTCGTCTCCGCCAGGGACATGCACGCCGCGATGCTCGGCGAGGCACGGACCGCGGACGCGGTGGTGATGACCGCGGCGGTCGCGGACTTCCGCCCTGCGGCGCGCGGCGGCCAGAAGATCAAGAAGGACGGTCCCGGTCCCCGCGTGCCCGGCCCGATCGTGCTGACGGAAAACCCGGACATCCTCGCGGACCTGGCCGCGCGCCGGGCTGCGCACGGCCCGGCAGGCCAGGTGCTCGTCGGGTTCGCGGCGGAGACCGACCTGGACCTGACGGCCGCCCAGGCCAAGCTGGCCCGCAAGGGATGCGACCTGCTCGTGGTCAACCAGGTGGGCGGCGGGCTCGGATTCGGCACCGGCGATAACGAGGCGGTCGTGCTCGATGCCGGCGGCGGCCAGACGCCGATCCCGCGGCGGTCCAAGGACGCGCTGGCCAGCGTCGTCTGGGACCTGGTCGCCGCGCGGCTCGGCTGAGTTCCGCACCGCGCACCGCCGGTCGCCGCCGGCGGATACACTCTGCCAGGTCAGCTGAGCAATGGATGGAGAAGAACGTGGCCCGTCGGCTGTTTACCTCGGAATCGGTGACGGAAGGCCATCCCGACAAGATGGCCGACCAGATCAGCGATGCCGTCCTCGACGCGATGATCAAGGACGACACCGGCAGCAGGGTGGCGGTGGAGACGCTCATCACGACCGGGCAGGTCCACGTCGCCGGCGAGGTCACCACGAAGACCTACGTGGACATCCCCGGCATCATCAGGGAAAAGATCCTGCAGATCGGGTACGACTCCTCGGCCAAGGGCTACGACGGGGCGTCCTGCGGCGTGTCGGTCTCCATCGGGTCGCAGTCGGCGGACATCGCCCAGGGCGTGACGGACGCCTACGAGTTCCGCGAGGGCGAGGGCACCGAGGACTACGACAGGCAGGGGGCGGGCGACCAGGGCCTGATGTTCGGCTACGCCTGCCGGGAGACCCCCGAGCTGATGCCGCTGCCGATCATGATGGCGCACAAGCTGGCCCGCCGGCTGTCCGAGGTGCGCCGCTCCGGCACCGTTCCCTACCTGCGGCCGGACGGCAAGACCCAGGTGACCGTGGAGTACGCGGGGGACCGGCCGGTGCGGCTGGACACGGTGGTCGTCTCCACCCAGCACGCCCCGGACATCAACCTGAAGGAACTGCTCGCGCCGGACGTCAAGGACTACGTCGTCGAGCCGGTGCTCGCCGAGTTCGGGCTCGACACCGCCGGGTACCGGCTGCTGGTCAACCCGACCGGGCGGTTC
Source organism: Trebonia sp. (assembly GCA_036271115.1). Taxonomy (GTDB): domain Bacteria; phylum Actinomycetota; class Actinomycetes; order Streptosporangiales; family Streptosporangiaceae; genus Trebonia. Next base: position 12,968 of record DATBBI010000406.1, on the reverse strand, counting down.
GAGATCGGCGGCCCGATGGGCGACGCGGGCCTCACCGGCCGCAAGATCATCATCGACACCTACGGCGGCATGGCCAGGCACGGCGGCGGCGCCTTCTCCGGCAAGGACCCGTCGAAGGTGGACCGCAGTGCCGCCTACGCGATGCGCTGGGTGGCCAAGAACGTGGTGGCGGCGGATCTGGCCGACCGCTGCGAGGCGCAGGTCGCGTACGCGATCGGCAAGGCCAAGCCGGTCGGGCTCTTCGTCGAGTGCTTCGGCACCGAGCGGGTGCCGGTGGAACGGATCCAGGACGCGATCTCCGAGGTCTTCGACCTGCGGCCGCGGGCGATCATCGCCAGCCTCGACCTGCTGCGCCCGATCTACTCGCAGACGGCTGCGTACGGTCACTTCGGCCGCTCCGAGCCCGACTTCTCCTGGGAGCGAACCGACCGCGCCGCCCTGCTGCGCGCCGCCGCCGGTCTCTAAATACGACATTTCGGCTCCCGTCGAACCGCCCAAAGCGGGTAAACGGGACATGAACATCTCATACTTCGCGCATCAGCCGCCCATATCTTGGCAGATCACGTACCGTAGTAGGGGAAGTTGTTTTCTCTAAAACAAGTCCCTACTCGCGCCGTGCAGATGCGTATGCGTATGAATGTGCGAAATCCGGTGCGGATGCACGTGCATGCGCTAAACTCTTTCTCGTACGACCGGTGAACGTTAGGGATCAGCGGAAGCCGGCTATGTGCAACGGGGACCGGCAGCTAGCGCGCTGGGCCGTGGCAGCACCAGCTAGACATGGTCTGAGTCAATGCGTCAGGAGACGAGAGACAATGCAGGACATCTACAACGGGATCTCTGCCACCCGGCTGGACGGAGCCGTGTGGCGTAAGAGTGAGCGCAGCAATTCGCAGGGGGCCTGCGTCGAGCTCGCCCGCCTCGACTCCACTACGGTCGCGATGCGCAACTCGCGCGACCCCAAGGGCACGGCGCTGATCTACCCGGCCGACGCGGTCCGGGCCATGGTCAGCGCCCTGCGAGCGGGCGACTTCGACGACCTGCTCGGCTAGTAAGACTCGGTTACACACACGTAGAACCCGCGCTGGCTCAGCCGGCCGGGCGCCCATTCCAGTGGGCTGGAGGGCTCCCCGCCCCCCATCCCACTGGACAGGGGCCGGCCGGCAAGTCCGCGAGCGGCCGGGCACGGGAATTGCGGCTCCCCGTGCCCGGCCGCTGGCGTCTCTGGCTCAGCCGCTCCCCGGAGCGTGGTAGGACGGGACGGTGGCGAACAGGCAGCGCGAAGGCGGCAGGGCCAAGAAGGAGCCGCGGACCCTGCGCCCGGCGCCCGACTGCCCGGTCGCCCGCGTCGCGGTGGACATCCCGCTCGCCCACCTGGACCGGCCGTTCGACTACCTGGTTCCGGAGCGGCTCGCCGCCCAGGCGCTTCCCGGGGTGCGCGTCCGGGTCAGGTTCGCCGGACAGCTGACCGATGGCTTCGTCCTGGAGCGCGCGAGCGCCAGCGAGCACCAGGGACGGCTCAGCTACCTGGAACGGGTGGTGTCCGCCGAGCAGGTGCTGACCCCCGAGATCGCCGGGCTGGCGCGGGCCGTCGCGGACCGGTATGCGGGGACGCTCGCCGACGTGCTGCGCCTCGCGATCCCGCAGCGGCACGCCGCGACCGAAGCGGAAAAGCCACTGGAACGCGACGAGCAGGCCAAGGCCGGCCCAGATGACAGGGGCGCGCCGCCGCCTCGCCAGGAACCGGGCGCCGCGACTACAGCCCAGCAGCCGACGGCACAGGACGAGCCGGCCGACGGCGGCCAGGGTGGCCGGCGCGAGCTGCCGCGCCGACCGGAATCGGGGCCCTGGGACAGGTACCCCGCTGGCCCGGCGTTCCTCGACGCGCTGCGCGACGGCCGGGCCGCCCGCGCGGCGTGGACCGCGCTGCCCGGCGCGACCTGGCCGGAGGAGATAGCCCGCGCGGCCGTCACCTGCGCGAGCGCGGACCGCGGCACGGTGATCGTGGTACCCGACGCGCGCGACCTGGCCCGCGTCGACGACGCGCTGCGGCAATTCGGGTCCTGGCACGTGACGCTCACCGCCGACCTCGGCCCCGCCGAGCGGTACCGGCGCTGGCTCGCCGCGCTGCGCGGCGAGGCGCTGATCGTGGCCGGCACCCGCGCCGCGATGTTCGCCCCGGTCAGCGACCTGGGGCTGGTGGTGCTCTGGGATGACGGTGACGACCTGCATGCCGAGCCGCGCGCGCCCTACCCGCACGCCAGAGAGGTGCTGGCCCTGCGTGCGCACCGGGCCGGCGGCGCCGCCCTGATCGGCGGGTTCGCCCGCACCGCGGAACTCGCGCAGCTCGTGACCTCGGGCTGGGCGCGGCCGCTTGAGCCGTCCAGGGCGACGCTGCGGACAGTCGCCCCGCGGGTCAGGCCCGCCCTCGACGACGCCGAGCTCGCCAGGGACGAAGCGGCCACGACGGCCCGGCTGCCCAGCCTGGCGCTGCGCACCGCGCGCACCGCCCTGGCGGACGGCCCCGTCCTTGTGCAGGTGCCGCGCCGCGGCTACCTGGCCGCGATCGCCTGCGGCCGGTGCCGCGCGCAGGCACGCTGCGCGCGCTGCAACGGCCCGCTCGAGCTGGCCGCCCAGCAAGCGACGCCGGCCTGCCGCTGGTGCGGCGCCAAGGCCGCCGCGTGGACCTGCCCGCACTGCGGCCACGACAAGCTCCGCGCGATCGTGACCGGCGCGGCGCGCACCGCCGAGGAACTGGGCCGGGCGTTCCCCGCCGTCACCGTGCGCACGTCCGGCGGCGACAAGGTCATCGCGCAGGTCTCCGGTGAGCCCGCGCTGGTGATCGCCACCCCGGGCGCGGAGCCCGTCGGCCGCTACGCCGCCGCGCTGCTGCTTGACGGCTGGGCGCTGCTCGGCCGGCCGAGCCTGCGCGCGGGGGAGGAGGCGCTGCGCCGCTGGCTGGCCGCGGCGGCGCTGGTCGGCTCCGGCGGAACGGTGCTGGTGCACGCCGACGCCGCGCTGCCCGCCGTGCAGGCGCTGATCCGCTGGGACCCGGCGCGTTTCGCGGAACGGGAGCTAGCCGACCGCGCCGAGCTCGGGTTCCCGCCCGCGGTGCGGATGGCGGCGGTCACCGGCGAGCCCGCCGCCGTGGCCACCTTGCTCAGCGGCGTCGCGGAGGGGTTCGAGGTCCTCGGGCCGGTCCCCGCCGACCGCGGCGCGGCCCGCGATGAGGCTCCCGCGGTCCGCGCCCTCGTCCGCGCGCCGCGGGATCAGGGCGCGGCGCTGGCCCGCGCGCTGCACGCCGCGCAGGCGGCCCGCAGCGCGCGGAAGGAGGCAGGCACGGTCCGGGTGCAGCTCGACCCGGCCGAGGTGATCTAGCCCGCCGATAGAATTCATGGTGAACAAGTGCTTGACATTCCAGGCGGCGCCGGCAGCGTACGGCGACCGCCACGTGAGAGGACTGCCCGTTGATCAGGCCCATCCGGCTTTTCGGTGATCCGGTGCTGCGCACCCCGGCCGAGCCGGTGACGGATTTCGACCTCGAGCTGCGCAACCTCGTCAAGGACCTCACCGAGACGATGGTCGACGCGCCCGGTGTCGGCCTTGCCGCGCCGCAGATCGGCGTCAGCCTGCGGGTGTTCACCTATCACGTGGGCGACGAGCCCGGGCACCTGATCAACCCGGTGCTCGCGCTGGACGGCAAGCAGGAGGAAGACGACGAGGCCTGCTTGTCGCTGCCCGGCCTGGTGTTTCCGACACCGCGCGCGCCGCGGGTCGTCGCCGCCGGGTTCAACATGTACGGCGACCCGGTGACGATCGAAGGCAGCGAGCTGCTCGCCCGCTGCGTCCAGCACGAGACCGACCATCTCGACGGCATCCTGTTCATCGACCGGCTCGACAAGAAGCAGCGCAAGGCCGCGATGAAGGCCCTCAGGGAAGCCGAATGGAACGGAGAGCCCACCCCCGAGGTGAAGGTCTCGCCGCACGCGACCCAGCGGATCTCCTGAAGAGGCGGCCCCTGCCGTGCGCCTCGTCTTCGCCGGTACCCCGCCAGTCGCGGTGACCGCACTGCGCGCCCTGCTGACGTCGCAGCACACCGTCGAGGCGGTCATCACCAGGCCCGACGCGCCGGCCGGGCGCGGCAGGCGGGTGGAGCCTTCCCCGGTCGCCGTGATCGCCGGCGAGCTCGGCATCGAGGTGCTGAAGCCCGCGCGGCCGAGCGATCCTTCCTTCCAGGAACGGCTGCGCGAGATCGCGCCCGACTGCTGCCCGGTCACGGCCTACGGCGCGCTGCTCCCGGAGTCGGTCCTCGGCATCCCGCGGCACGGCTGGGTGAACCTGCACTTCTCGGTACTGCCCGCCTGGCGCGGCGCGGCGCCGGTGCAGCACGCGATCCTGCACGGGGACGACATCACCGGAGCGACCACCTTCCAGATCGTCAGGGAGCTGGACGCCGGCCCCGTGTTCGGCGTGCTCACCGAGCCGATCAGGCCCGCGGACACCGCCGGCGACCTGCTGGACCGGCTCGCCGCGAGCGGTGCGGAGCTCCTGGTCGCGACCCTGGACGGCATCGAGGACGGCACCAGCCGCGCGTTGCCGCAGTCGGGGGAAGGCATCAGCCTCGCGCCGAAGCTCACCCCGCAGGACGCCCGGGTGGACTGGAATCTGCCCGCCCACCTGATCGACCGCCAGATCCGCGCCTGCACCCCGGACCCCGGCGCCTGGACGGAGTTCGACGGCGCCAGGATCAAGCTCTGGCCTGTCACGCTGACCACGCCACCCAGGCCCGACGCCCCCGGCGAGGCCAAAGCGCCCGGCGAGCAGAGCGGCGCCGCGGCTCCCGGTCGCGACGCGACGGCCGGTCCCAGCGTCACCCTCGCCCCCGGTGAGCTGCGCGTTGGACGCGGTGCGGTCTACTCCGGTACGGGCTCGCACCAGGTCCGCCTCGGCGACGTGCAACCCCCTGGCAAGCGCCAGATGCCCGCCGCCGACTGGGCCCGCGGGCTGCACGCAGGACCCGCAGCGCACCTGGGCTTCAGCTGACCATGGCCGCCTACCGAGGCCCCCGCCGGGGCACTTCAGACCGCCGCGGCACGACAGGCCGCGCCGGCGCCCGCCGCGGCGACACCGGCCGCGGCGCGGACCCGCCGCGGCGCACCGCCTACGACGTCCTCGCCGCCGTGGAAGCCCGCCAATCGTATGCGAACCTGCTGCTGCCCAGGCTGCTCGCCGAGCGCGGCATCACCGGCAGGGACGCCGCGCTGGCCACCGAGCTCAGCTACGGCACGCTCCGCGGCCTCGGCACCTACGACGCGGTGCTCGCCGCGTGCAGCGACCGCCCGCTGGACAAGCTGGACCCGCCGGTGCTGCAGGTTCTCAGGCTCGGCGCCCACCAGCTCCTGGCGACCCGGGTCGCCGCCCACGCCGCCGTGGCGACCTCGGTCGACCTGGCCAGGGCCGTGGCCGGCCCGCGCGTCTCCGGCTACGTCAACGCCGTGCTGCGCCGGGTCGCCACCCGCGACCTCGATGCCTGGCTGCCGCTCGTCGCCCCGGACCCGGCGGCCGACGCCGAGGGCTACCTGGCGGTCCGCTACAGCTACCCCCGCTGGATCGTCGCCGCCTACCGCGACGCCCTCGGCCCCGCCGCGGACACAGAACTAGCGGCCGCCCTGGCCGCCGGCAACGACCGCCCCCGGGTCACGATGGCCGCCTTCCCCGGCGGCCCGCCCCGCGAGTCGATCATGCCCGAGGGCGCCGAACCCACTCGGTGGTCCCCCTACGGCTTCACCCTCGCAGGCGGAGACCCCTCTTCCCTGGTGGCCGATGGCGCAGCGGCCGCCCAGGATGAAGCCAGCCAGCTAGCCGCAATCGCGCTGGCGACCGCCCCCCTCGACGGCCCTGACCGGCAGTGGCTCGACATGTGCGCAGGCCCGGGCGGCAAAGCCCGCCTGCTGTACGGCCTCGCCGAAGAGGCCGGCGCGCGCCTGGTCGCCGCCGACCTCCACGAACACCGCGCCGCATTGGTCAGGGACGCCCTGGCCCGCACCCCCCATCACGGGAGCGGCACGACAGTCATCACGGCCGACGGCCTCCGCCCGCCGTGGCCCGGCGCCGCGTTCGACCGGGTGCTGCTCGACGTCCCCTGCTCCGGCCTCGGCGCCTTGCGCCGCCGCCCGGAAGCCCGCTGGCGCAAGGCAGAATCGGACCTGCCGGCCCTCGCGGAGCTGCAGCGCGCCCTGCTGCGCTCCGCCCTGGCGGCCTGCCGTCCCGGGGGAGTGGTCGGCTACGTGACCTGCTCGCCAGTCCCGGCGGAAACCCGCGACGTGGTAACCGCGGTCGCGAGCTCCACTCCGGCCACCGAGATCCTGGACGCCCCGGCGGTCCTCTCCTCGGTGCCGGACATCCGCTCGCCAGCCCCTCAGTTCGCGCAACTCTGGCCCCACCGCCACACCACGGACGCGATCTTCATCGCCCTCCTCCGCCGCACCCCTTAGCCGGCTAACCGGCGACAACCAGGGCACCGGCAAGGGACTTCACGGGGGCGACGCGCCTGCCCGGAGTGCCACCCTGGCCATATCAGGAAGCGCTCAAGGAGACAGACATGGTCGACATGCACCTCGAAGTCGACATCATCCCCGTGTCCGACGTCGACCGATCCAAGCAGTTCTACCAGCGCCTGGGCTGGCGGTTCGACGGCGACGCCGCCCCGCTGGAAGGCCTTCGCATCGTCCAGTTCACGCCCCCGGGCTCCGCCGCCTCGATCACGTTCGGCCAGGGACTCACCACGGCCGCGCCTGGCTCGGCCGAGGGAGGGCTGACGGTCTCCGACATCGTGGCGGCCCACGACGAACTCACCGGACGCGGCATCGACGCCAGCGAGATTTGGCACGGCCCGCCGTTCCCGGTCGAGGCACGGCAACCCGGCCCCGACCCCGAACACACCAGCTACGGGTCGTTCTGCTCCTTCGATGATCCCGACGGCAATACCTGGCTCGTCCAGGAGGTCACCACGCGGCTCCCCGGCCGGGTCTGAGAAGGAGTTGCCGGCCTCAGCGCCGTGGTCTAACGGGCGGCGTCGCCGAGGCGGTATTCGTAGGTCAGCTCGTCCATCTGCCGCTTGAGGTCGGGGTCGAGCTTGTACTCGGCCGCGGCGAGGCTGGCGTCGAGCTGCTCGGGCCGGCTGGCCCCGATGATCGGCGCGGTGATCGCCCTGTTCGCGAGCACCCAGGCGACCGACAGCGTGACGAGGCTGGTCCCGGCCTGGTCGGCGAGCTTGCGGAGCGCCTCGACGGTCTCGAACGCTCGCTCGTTCCAGTACCGCTCCTGGTACATCTGCCCGGCCCAGCCGAGGGTGAAGCGGCTGCCCTCGGTCGGCGGCGCGCTGCCGCTGTGCTTCCCGGACAGCAGCCCGCCCGCGATCGGGTTGTAGGGGATCACGCCCACGCCGTCTTCCTCGCAGAAGGGCAGCGTGTCCCGCTCGATCTGGCGGAACAGCAGGTTGTACCGCGGCTGCACGGAATCGAACCTGGCGAGCCGGAGGGTCTCGCTGCGGCCGATCGCCCGGACGAGCTGGTAGGTCAGGAAGTTGGAACAGCCGATGTAGCGGACCTTGCCGGAGTGCACCAGGTCGTCGAGCGCGCCCAGCGTCTCGTCGATCGGCGTGTCCAGGTCGTAGCCGTGCAGCTGGTACAGGTCGATGTAGTCGGTCTGGAGCCGGCGCAGCGAGGCATCCACCGCGGACATGATGTGCTTGCGGGAGTTCCCCGCGTCGAACGGCGCGGGACCGGTCGGCGCGAAGCACTTGGTGGCGATGATGAACCGGTCCCGTTTGCCCAGCATCCAGCGGCCGATGATTTCCTCGGTGCGGCCGCGGCTGGCCAGGTCACCGCCGAGGGGGTAGGCGTCGGACGAGTCGAGGAAGTCCACGCCCCCTTCGGCCGCCCGGTCCATGATCGCGAACCCGGTCGCCTCGTCGCTCTGCAATCCGAACGTCATCGTTCCCAGGCACAACCGGGACACCTGCAGGCCGCTGCGGCCAAGTCTCGCGTGTTCCACAGCCGTGACGCTACCGCCACGCCTCTGGCCCGGCTAGGCGGCCCCGCCCCACCGTGGTCCCGCGCCGGCTGGGTCCTTGGCACATACCGGACGTAGATCGTCCGTGATCACGCGTACTGTGCCTGTCATGGCTATCGCACGCTTCCCGAACTTCGTCATCGACTGCCCCGATCCCGGCGCCCTCGCGACCTTCTACGGCGCGCTGCTGGACTGGAAGACCGAAATCTCCGCGGACTGGGCCGAGATCCGCGCCGAGAACGGCAACTGCATCTGCTTCCAGCCGGTGGCGGACTACACCCCGCCGCAGTGGCCGGGCCAGCAGGTGCCGCAGCAGATGCACCTCGACGTGATCGTCGACGACCTTGACGCCGCCGAGGCGGCGGTCCTCGAACTCGGCGCGACCAAGCCCGAGCACCAGCCAGGCACCACCTTCCGGGTGTTCCTCGACCCGGCGGGGCACCCCTTCTGCCTCTGCATCGACTGACTACGCGGGGCTGCCCAGGCCGGCCGCTAAGCTGCTGCCAACGGGGAGGAGATCCGACGTGACCGAGTTCCCCGTGACAGTGGTCGACGCGGGTCCCATGGTGCGGGCCACGCTGCTGCTCCCCGGCTGCCCGCCGGAGCGCGCCCTCGCGGCCTTCACCGACCCGGCGACGCTGTACTTCCTGGCCAGGCTCGGTCAGCTCCTGGCGCCGGCCCCGTCGCAGTGAACGGTCAGCGGGACAGCGCCCCGGCCGGACGCGAGCGTAGCTTCGCGCCGCCGATATCGGCCTTCTGGCCCTCGCGGTAGCCGTCGGCATAGCCGTTGCCGGTGTAGGTGACGCGGGTCCGCCGGGTGCGCGGGTAGGCGTGCTCCGCCTGACGGCGGACGGTCAGGGCGCGGTCGGCGAGCACCAGCTCCGCGGACCGGCCGCCGCTCGCGGCCGTGTCCTCCTCCGCCGTGGCCGACGCGACCGCCGCCTCCTCCGCGGCACGGACCCGGGCGACGACCGCCGAGGCGTAGCCGAGCATCCACGACCGGCGCCACGCCTTCGCCCCGCCGCCGTAGGCGGGGATCGGCTGCACAGCGAGCGCCCTGGCCATCTGCACCAGCAGGGAGGTGAACAAGATGTCCGCGCGCTCCAGGTCGGACAGATAGCCGAACACGTGTACCCGGCTGCCCGGCTCGCGGCGGTTCAGCAGGATGCACTGGCAGCGGAGCGCGGCGGCCAGCCCCGCGAGCAAGTGCGCCTTGACGGCGGCCCAGGGGTTGTCCAGGTCGAACACCCGGTCCCCGACGGAATCGGTCTCCGGGCGCAGCGCCCCGAGCAAGGCCCGGTCGATGCCGTAGCGGGCCATCAAATTGGCGGCCTTCGCGGTCAGCGCCTCGGCTTCCTCCGGCGTGCAGCCCTCATCCTCAGCCTTAGCCAGCAGCTTGCGCACACGATCCAGCAGGTCAGTTTGCACTGGGGTACCCCCACAATTGAAGTATTAGAACTCAGTGCTGGATGCTAACTCCGCCGTCTGACATTCCGGGTCCGCCGCGCCATCCCCCAGTCTGGGGATGAGTGCGCACCGACCGCACTCTACACTCAGGGACTGACATGGCCGTTCAGATCTCGCCCAGCATCCTGTCCGCGGACTTCGCCCGGCTCGCCGATGAGGCGCGCGCGATCGAGACCGCGGCTGACTGGCTGCACGTCGACGTGATGGACAACCACTTCGTGCCCAACCTCACAATCGGCCTGCCGGTGGTCGAGTCGCTGCTGAAGCACGTCACGCTGCCGATCGACTGCCACCTGATGATCGAGGACCCGGACCGGCACGCGCCCGGCTACGCCGAGGCGGGGGCGCGGAACGTGACCATTCACGCGGAAGCGGCCAAGGCACCGGTCCGGACGCTGCGCGCGATCCGCGCCGCCGGCGCCCGCGCCGGGCTCGCGGTCAACCCAGGCACCCCGGTGGAGCCGTACGAGGACCTGCTCGCCGAACTCGACATGCTGCTGCTGATGACGGTCGAGCCCGGTTTCGGCGGCCAGCACTTCCTCGACCTCGTGCTGCCGAAGCTTCGCCGCGCGCGGGAGATGGTCGCCAGGCATGGCGGCGCGGTCTGGCTCCAGGTGGATGGCGGGGTCAGCGTGGAGACGATCGAACGGTGCGCCGACGCGGGCGCCGACGTGTTCGTGGCCGGCTCGGCGGTGTACAGCGCGGACGACCCGGCGCAGGCGGTCCGCGCGCTCCGTGAGCAGGCACAGCGGGCCACCGCGCACGCCAGCTGGGCGCGCTAGAACCTCGAATTCACCACCAGCGGGTAGCTGGCGCCGCCCGGGTTGATCGTCAGCGTCGCCCCGGGCACGTTCCTGCCGGCAGACGCGATCACCACCGAGGTGGAGCTGCCCGCGGCGAGAGTCCCTGACGACCGCGGCCAGACGAGGATTCCCCCGCTCGCGGTGATGGACCAGCTGACCGGGCCGCTGTTGGCCTTGAGCGAGAGCCTGGCGCCGAACCGCCCGACAGTGATCTGGGCGCCCGGCTGGAGCGAGACGGCGGAGCCCAGCAGGGACACCGACAGCGTGGCCGTCACCGGCGGCGGCGTGGTCGTCACCGGAGCCGCCGGGGTGGTCGTGGTGGGCGCGGCCGATGGGGCTTTGCTGCTCGCGGTGGCCGTGGCGGACGATCGCTGGTGCGCCGTCGGCGCGGTCGTCGACGGCTCCAGCCCTCCCGAGGACATGGCCGGATCGGCGGACGACGCGTGCCGGACGGCAGGAGCCGTCTTCCCGTCGGCCAGCGCCAGATGCGCGCTCGGGCCAGACGACAGCGCGAAGGCCACCGCTCCGACCGCGACAACGAGCACGGCAGCCGCGGCGAGGACGGTCCGCCGCCGCGGCGAGGAGAGCGGCGCGGCCTTCGCGCCAGGGTTCGGCAGCGGTCCGGGGAAGCCGTGCCGCCCGAACGGCCCGGCCCGGTCGCCCGCGACCGTGCGGTGCGTGACGGCGCCGGGATCCTGCCCGGCGGCGAGCGCCATGGTGCGCGCCTTGAGGTCATCGGGCACGCCGGCCGCGAGCCGCAGGCTCTTCGCCGCCGCGGCGGCGACCGCCGCCCCGGCCGACAGGCCGAGCAGGACGGCCGGGCGCAGCTCGTACACCCGCCGGGTGGTGCAGGTCGCGCACCGCTTGATGTGCCGGGCCGCCCGCCCGCGCAGCGCCGGGGTGAGCTGCCCGTTCCAGTCGGCGAGCAGCGCGTTGAGCGCGCGGCAGTCGTCGCGGCCCGCGCGGCCGACGAGCAGCACGGCCAGGCTCGCCTCGAGCTGGTCGCGCGCCCGGGACGCCGGCGCGGCCGCCTGGCTGCGGGACACGCCGAGCACGTCCGCGACCTCGGCGGTCTCCAGGCCCTGCCGCAGCTGCAGCTCGAGGACCTCGCGCTCGGCGCCGTTCAGGCCGCGCGCGGCGGTGGTGAGCAGGGCGCGCAGTTCGGCCCGTTCGGCCGCTCCCTCGGTGATGTCGATGACGGTGTCCGTCATGCCCGGCGGCACGGTGATCCGCGGCGCGGGTCGCGGCGACCTCAGGATCAGCAGGCATTCGTTGCGCGCGACGGCGTACAGCCAGGCGCGCAGCCGGCCGGGATCGCGCAGCTCCGCCAGCCGGCACGCGGCGATGACGAACGTGTCCTGGACAGCGTCGGCGGCGTCGGCCGGATTGCTGAGCATGGACCGGCAGTACTTGTAGAGCGGTTCTGCGTACCTGTCGTAGGCAGCGGCGAGCCCGCTAGGGTCTCCTGCCACGATGGACGCGACAATCTCGCTGTCGCGTGCGTGCATTCGGTCGCTGCGCCTCTTTGTGCCAGGCGGTAACGGAGTGACCGCATTCGTCGGGATGCTCATTCGTTACCCTAGTCGCGCGGTAGCGGCTGTGGGACGGATGCGCGCCCCTGTTACGGATCCGTGTCGACTGCGTCGCCGGCCACCCGCCCGTCCTCGAGCCGGATCACCACGTCCGCCAGGTCCGCCAGCGACGGATCGTGGGTGGCGACGAGCGCGGTGAGCCCCTCGGACCGCACCACGGTGCGCAGCAGCCGGATGATCTGCTGCCCGGTCTCGTGGTCCAGCTGCCCGGTCGGCTCGTCCGCGATCAGCAGCCGCGGCTGCCCGGCCAGCGCCCTGGCGATCGCGACACGCTGCTGCTGGCCGCCGGAGAGCTCGTTCGGCCGGTGCGCCGCGTGCGAATCCAGCCCGACGACGTTGAGCATCATCCGCACCCGCTCCTCACGGGCGTCCCGGTCGGTCGCGGTGACACGCAACGGGATGCCGATGTTCTCCGCCGCCGACAGCATCGGGATCAGCCCGAACGACTGGAACACGAACGCCACCTCGTCCCGCCGCAGCGCGGTGCGCTCCCGGTCACTCGCCGCGGCCAGGTCGCGCCCGGCGACGCGCAGCGCGCCGCTCGTCGGCTGGTCGAGACCCCCGACGATGTTCAGCAGCGTGGTCTTCCCGGATCCCGACCGGCCGTAGAGCACGGCGAACTGGCCTGCTGCGATGGTGAAGGTGACTCCGCGCAGCGCTTGAACCGCGGAATCTCCTGTTCCGAACGTACGCGTGATGTCTGTCGCCGCCACCACCGTGTCGCCGGGCGGCAGCGGCGCCCGCTCCCGTGACCGCACAGTCGTGGCTGGCCCTGCCGCGGAAGTCGGCTCCGCGGCGGCAGAAGCCGGCGGCTCGGGCTGCTCAGGGTCCCGCCCCCGGTCGGGCCAGACGCCGATGTGGTCCGGCGTGGACTCGAGCCGCACCCGCTCCCGCATGCCGAGCGGCCGCGTCATCTCGCGCGGCAGCTGCACGCGGCCGGCCCGGTCCATCACCGCGTACTCCACCGCGCTGGTGGCCGCGTTCCCCGCATCGTCGGTCGTGTCGTGCCTGAGCAGCTCGGTGCTGGTGCGGC
>DATBBI010000405.1:0-9600 GCA_036271115.1 Trebonia sp. | reverse complement strand
TCCCCGACCGACACCGACGTCGGCGAGAGCAGCCGCCCGTCGCCGATGATCGTGTCGATCTTCCGGCTCGCGATCGTGGACTGCAGGCCCTTCCACAGCCGGTCGACGACCGACTGCTGGTAGGACAGCACAGCGGGCATGTCGATGCCCTCGAACGATGTCCTGATGCCGAACTTCTCGCTCTCCCGCGAGGAGTCGGCGACCTCAGCCGCGTGCAGCAGCGCCTTGGTGGGGATGCACCCGCGGTGCAGGCAGGTCCCCCCGACCTTGTCCTTTTCGATCAGGGCCACGCGCTTGCCGAGCTCGGCCGCCCGCAGCGCGCAGGCGTACCCGCCGCTGCCCCCGCCCAGCACGACGATGTCGTAATGGCCGCCCTCTGCCACAGTCTCTCCCTCTTCCACTTACGCTCTTTCTCATCATGTCACCAGGCAGCGCTTACGCGCCCGGTAGTCGGCCGGCTGCCGTCTCAGCCGCGATCGCCACCAGCGCCCGTACCGCCGCGCCGGTACCGCCCTTCGGCGTGTAGCCGTACGGCGAGGTCTCGTTGAACGCCGGGCCGGCGATGTCCAGGTGCGCCCAGGCGACTCCGTCCGGCACGAACTCGCGCAGGAACAGCCCGGCCACCAGCATGCCGCCGTTACGGTCGCCCGAGACGTTGGCCAGGTCGGCGACGGGGGAGTCGAGCCCCTTGCGCAGTTCCTCGGGCAGCGGCATCGCCCACGCCGGCTCGCCCGCTTCCCGCATGACCGCTGCCACCTCGCCGGCGATGGCTTCGGTGCTGCCCATCACGCCCGCGGTGCGGCGGCCGAGCGCCACCGACGCGGCGCCGGTGAGCGTGGCGACGTCGACGACCAGGTCGGGGTTGTCGGCGCCGGACCTGGCCAGCGCGTCTGCCATCACGAGCCGGCCTTCGGCGTCGGTGTTCAGCACCTCGACGGTCTTGCCGCCGTAGATGGTGATGATGTCCGACGGCCGCTGCGCGGCGCCGCCCGGCATGTTCTCCGCGAGGCACATGTAGGCGACCACGTTCACGGGGAGGCCCAGCTCGGCGATCGCCGCGGTGGCGGCCAGCGTGGCCGCCGCACCGCCCATGTCGGACTTCATCGTCTCCATGGACTTCGGCGGCTTGAGCGACAGCCCGCCGGAGTCGAACGTGATGCCCTTGCCGACGAACGCGACGGTCTTCGCGGCCTCGGGGTGGGTGTAGGAGAGCCGGACCAGCCGCGGCGGCCGGGTCGATCCCTGGCCGACGCCGGTGAGGCCGCCATACCCGCCCTCGCGCAGCTCGTTCTCGTCGAGCACCTCCACCGCGATCCCCCGGCCGGATGCGACGCGGGTGGCCTCCTCGGCGAGCGTCTCCGGCGACAGATCGCGCGGGGCGGTGTTGACCAGGTCCCTGACCAGGTTGACCGCCCCGGCTATCACCTCGCCGCGCTTGACCGCGGCGGCGTTGCCGTCGCCGGTCAGCATCGTGACCGCCAGGTCGCGCGCGGGCCCCGACCGGTACCTGCGGAAGCTGTAGCCGCCCAGCAGCGCTCCGGTGGTCACGGCCTCCGCTTCCTCCTCCGTCCGCGCGGGAAGGGCGACCGCGACAGCCTTGACCCCGTCCTTATCCCGAACGGGCGGTTTCTTCGCCCCGGCGGCCAGGTCACGCAGCGCCGTCCCGGCCGCGCGGCGGAGCTTCTCCGCGTCGAACGGCGCGCCGTCCGCGGGCGGCGCGCCGAGCCCGACGGCCAGGATCAGCGCGGCGGGCAGCTTCCCGCCGCCGGGTATCTTGCTGAGCTCCTCGAGTTCGCCGGTCGCGCCGAGTGCGGTGAACGCGTCGGCGAGGGTACCGCCGATCGCGTCGTCGACCCCTTCCGCGCCGGGTGCGGCGCTGGGGCCGTCGGGGGCCTGGATCACCCCGATGACAAGGACATCGGCCTCCGCGTTCGCCGGTGCCGACTCGCTGGTGGAAAGGGAGACTGTCACGCTGCCGAGCTTATTGCACCCGGCCTGCCACCCGGCGACGCCAGTCCAAGCCGTGACCGACCGCACTTCACACGGAACTCCAATCATTACCTCACACGAAATTCCAGCGATTACCGCACAGATCGCGCATCTCCGGCAGTTAGCGTGCTCGCGTGCTCGCCAGCGCCGCTCGCCGCCCTGCGGCCGTCCCCGTCACGATCGCCGCCTGCGCGGCTCTCGCCCTGGCCTTGCGCGCGTACCAGCTGAGCAGGCCCGGTTACCTGCTCGGCGTGACCGAATACGACGACGGCGTCTTGTTCGGCAACGCACTGCGCGTGGTTAGCGGGGTGATCCCGTACCGCGACTTCGCGATGGTGCAGCCGCCGGGCAGCGCGCTCCTCATGGCCCCGGTCGCGCTGCTGGCCAAGGTGACGGGAACGGCGTGGGGGCTCGCGGTCGCGCGGATCCTTACGGTGTGCGCCGACACGGCGAACGTGATCCTGCTCGGCGTCCTGGTCCGGCATCGTGGTCCGGTCACCGTCGGCGTCGCGTGCGGCTTGTACGCCGTATACCCGGACGCGCTGGTCGCGGCGCACACTTTCCTGCTCGAGCCGTGGCTGAACTTGTGCTGCCTGGCCGCCGCGGCGCTGATCTTCGACGGCGACCGGCTGGCCACGGCGGATACCTGCCGCCTCGCGCTGGGCGGCGCGGCCTTCGGGTTCGCGGTGGCGGTCAAGATCTGGGCACTGGTCCCGCTCGCCGTCGCCGGCCTGGTGGTCCTGGCCGGCACCCGCCGCGTCCGGCCGGCGCTTACGCTGGCCGGCGGCGCTGCCGCCGGGCTCGGCGTCGTGCTCGCGCCGTCCGCGGTGCTGGCGCCCGGCGGGCTCGCCCGCGGCGTGCTGGTCGGTCAGCTGGTCAGGAACGCGAGCGGCGGCAGGGACCTGACCGGTCGCCTTGGCGAGCTCGCGGGGCTGGCGTCGCTGCCGGCCCCGTTCCCGCGGCCGCTGCTGCTCGCGGCCATCGGCGCGGCGATCGCCGGCCTGTACGCCGCGGCGTACCTCGCTGCCGGACGCCGCCCGGCGGCGCTCGACGCGTACGCGCTGCTCGGCGCGGTGGCGGTGACCGGCATGCTGCTGTGGCCGCGGCTGTACTACCCGCACTACGGCGCCTTCGACGCCCCGTTCCTCGCGCTCGCGGTCGCGCTGCCCGTCGGCCTGCTGTCAGGAACCCTGCTGTCTCGCGGCCTGCTGCCCAGCGGCCCGCTGGCCGCGTCCAGGGCCGCCGGTGCCGTGCTGGCCGCCGTCGTCGCCGTAGCGGTCGCGGCGGCCGGCGTGGGCCAGTTCCGCGCCGAGTCCCGGCTGGCCGGCACGCAGGTCGCTGCGGTCGCGGACCGGCTCATCCCGGCGGGCGCCTGCGTGGTGACCAACGACTCCGCCTACACCGTGGCCGCCGGCCGGTTCGACTCCGATGCCGCCGGGTGCCCGGCGATGACCGATTCGTTCGGCACGCTGTTCGCGATGACCAGCGGCCACCCGCGCGACGCCGGCGCGGCGGTGCTGGCGCCGGTGGTCGCCTTGTGGCAGGCGACGCTGCAGCAGGCGGCCTATGTCTGGCTCATCGGCGACACGGCGGGGCAGATCCCGTGGACCCGCCAGCTGGACAGCTATTTCCTCAGCCACTACCGCCTCATAGGCTTCGCGGGCTCGCCCCAGGGCTGGCGCTTCGTGCCAGGCCCCGGCCTCTACGTCCGTCGCTGAACCAGTATTTCGTCGCCGAACCGCCCGGTCACGCCACCCCCGCCCCACGCGTACCAACCCGCGTTATCGTGCGGCATCACCACCCGGAATCCGGGACTTATCCCGCACGGTCTTTGGAGGACAGCCCCGCGTTATCATCCGCGTATGTCCGGCAACGGGCTGATGACCATCGGCGAGCTGTCCCGCCGGACCGGCACGCCGGTCAAGGCGCTGCGCGCCTGGACCGATATGGGCCTGGTCTACTCGGCGGGCCGCAGCCCGGCCGGATACCGGTTGTTCGACGAGTCAGCGCTCTGGTGCATCGCCGTGATCAGCGAACTGCGCGGCCTGGGGATGACTCTCGCCGAGATCCGCGACCTGGCCGGGATCTACCTGGGCCGTCCTGCGGAGCCGATCGGCCCGCACGTCGCCGGGCTCCTGCGTCAGGCGCGGGACCGCGCGGACGCGCAGATCGCCAGGCTCCAAGAACTGCGCCAGCGCATCGATCAGGTGCTCGCCGAGCGCGCCGCAGAGCTGGCCGACGACGAGTTCAGGGACGGCGACCCGACGCATTCGCACGGCATGGTGCTTGACTCTCCCCCTGGGGGCAGACCGTAGCGTCGCGCCATGCGACGAACCCGCGCTATCGGAATCGCGGGCACGGCCGGGCGCGTCCTGATCGGGCTGCTGCTCGTCGGGTCGGTGCTGGACGGTGAGGTGGCTCGCGGCTTCCGCCCGGCCGTGTGGCTGCTCGCGCTGGCCGTGTTCCCCGCGGCAGCGCTCGCGGCGGCGTGGCTGCGGGCGCGGCGCCGCCCGGCGGGCCTGCGGGCGACCGGGCTAGCCGGTCACGCGCTGAACGCTGCCGTGTTCGCCGCGCTGTACGCCACCCCGTGGTACGCGCCCCGGCTGGCGTTCACCAGCGACGCCGCGCTGCTGTTCTACGGGTTTTCCTTGCTGCTGGCCGCGGCCCGCGGCTACGCCGGCTGCGAGGTGCTCGCCGTCCCCAACTGGCTGCTCGGCCGCGACGATCAGGTCGGCTGCGTGGTGTTCGCGCCCATCGACGCGATCGAACGCGGGCGGCGGGACTCCCGGAGTCCCGCCGCCCGCCGGCGCGGCTTACCCCGTCAGGGGAGCTGCACCTTCGCGTAGTCCGGATGGCGGAAGTTGAACATGGTCATCAGGTCGCCGATGGCCGGCCGGTCCTGCGGCACGTACGCCTCCGGCGTCGGGTTGGGCAGGTTGTCCTCGCTGTAGCTGGTCAGCGGCGAGAGACCCCAGTTCGCCTCGATGAACTTAAGGATCGACACGTGGTCGTCGTAGGTGTGGTCGACCGCGCCCTTCTTGGCGAAGGGGGAGACCAGGATGAGCGGCACCCGGGGCCCGTCGCCGAAGAAGCTGACCGGCTGGATGTAACCCGAGTCGTAGTAGCCGCCGCCCTCGTCCATCGTCACGAAGATGGCGGTGGACTTCCACTCCGCCGTGTTGGACTGCACCGCGGCGACCGCCCGCGCGACGAAGTTCTCGAACGCGTAGAGCGAGGAGTAGCCGGGGTGGCCGTCGTCGTCGGCCGGCTTGAGGAAGCTCACAGCGGGCAGCGTGCCCGCCTCGGCCTGGCTGATGAAGTCCGAGGAGTCGTGCTGCGTGTTCGCCCGCAGCGCCGGGTTGGTCATGATCGCCGAGGAGTACTGCATCGGGTCGCAGATGCCGCAGTATCCGGAGGTCGGCGTGCCGTTGTTGTAGCCCTCGCCGAAGTAACCCCAGCTGATGTTCTTCGCTGACAGCGCCTGGCCGATCGTGACGTAATCCGTCTTCTGCGGCGGGACGGTGTACGGCGCGGTCTGCACCGCGCCGGTCACGGTGTAGCCGGGGTTGTAGTTGTTCAGCAGGTAGTAGCGCCCGGGCTGGCAATTGTTGAACGCCTGATACGGCAAGGTGTCCAGGTAGTCGAAGACGGCCCCGACGCCCGGCTGGGAGCGGTCGGAGCACTCGGAGTAGCTGCCGCCGGTGTTGGGCGTGGTGCTGCTGCCGTACCCGTCCTGCGTGTAGTTGTTGTTGGTTCCCGGCTTGGGGTTGGGGTTCTCGATCTCGCCGGCCGGCGGCGGCGTGGCCACGCCCGCCGCGTTCTGGTACGAGGCGGCGAACCCGGTGCCGAGCGCGATGTGGTTCGCGCCCGTGCCGCCTTGGACCGCCTGATGGTAGTTGTCGCTGATCGCGTACTTCTGGGCCAGGTCCTTCAGGATGGGCGCGTCGCCCTCGGCCATGTTGTAGTAGCCCATCTGCACGGCGCCCTGGTAGATCGGGGCTGGCGGCACGGCGCCGTTGTCGTCGCCCGCGGTGTTGGCCGTCCAGGTGGCGAGGTGGTAGCCGTTGGCGCTCTGCTGCCACATTTGGTAGAAGCGGTGCAGCGGGTCGCCGACGAAGGCGCCGTAGAACTCGCAGCCGCCGGTGTATTCGAGGTGGCTGTCGTCGTACGGGACGTACTTGGTGATCTGGTACGGCGCGTTAGGCAGGTTGGCGGGGAACCGCTTGTCCGGGGTGTTCTGGGCCTGGCCGTCGCAACCCGTGGATACGTATGTCGTGTTTGGCTGCGGCAGGCTTGTGTAGGCGCCCGTGATCGTCGGGCTGAGCGTGTACGTCTTGGTGACGGAAGCCGTGAGCTGGACCGCCTTCTTCGCGTACGACCCGACGCCGCCGCTGGCGGTGACGATCCCCTCGGACAGCAGGTTGTCGATGTGCTGTCCCTTGCGGGGCTGGTAGGTGGCGAAGACGTTGTCGAAGGTGTGGTTCTCACCGATGATCACGACGACGTGCTTGATCGGCGTCGTGGTGGAGCCGAGCCCGGCTAGCCGCAGCGTCGCGGCCGACGCCGGAGCGGCGGCCGAGGCGATAGCGGGCAGGGTGGCTGAGACCGCGAGGACCAGCGCGCCGGCCGTCGCGATGAGCGGAGATCGTCGCATAGGTACAACTCCCTCATTCAACGCTGTCTCTGAGCGAAGCGTCCTTGCGCACAACCTCCTTGTTTCAGACATACTCCAACAAAACACAAAGTTAAATTCCAGTAACTATCGAGTCAAGTCTCAGCAAGTTTTCAGAGATAACCCAGGAGGCTGCGTCCGCGCGCTCCCTCAATCCGCGGTCAGTCCTGGCTTAATGCGGCGGCGGCATGGTGGAGCCAGCAGCAGGGGACACGCGGGGGCGGCGACACATGCGGGACATAATCAGGCACCGGGGCGGCGTAGTCCCCCTGATCGCCGCTTCGGTGGTTTTCGCCTTGTGGAACGCGGCGTACAAGTACGCCGTTGACGGTCTGCCGGTCATGACGGTGCTCTCCGTCATGCTGCTCACCGCGGCCACGGCGCTCTGGGGCTGCGCCCTTGTCAAGGGCCGGCAGCGGCTCACCCGCGCCCAGCTCAGGCGGGTCGCGGTCATGGGCATGATCGATCCGGCCATCGGCTATGTGCTGATCGGCGTGGGGCTTACGCACGTTGAAGCCACGGTCTCGGCGATGCTGGACGGCACCGAGGCCTGCTTCGTCGTCGCCTTCTGCGCGATCATCGCCCGCCGCTCGCCAGGGCCGCGCGCCGTCATCGGCGTGCTGCTGTCAGCCGCCGGAGTGGCCGTGCTTGGCGGCACCCATTCCCTGCTCGGGATAGGCCGATGGAATCTGGTCGTGCTCGCCGGCGTGGCCTGCGCGGGTCTCTGCAACGTGCTCACCGACCGCGTGCTCGGCGATGACGTCGATCCGCTCACGGTGACCGCGCACCAGATGGGATTCGCGGCGCTGTGCACTGTCCCGCTGCTCGCCTGGCAGTGGACGGCCGGCGGGGTGACCGGCGGCCCGGCGGCCTGCCCGGCGGACTGGGCGGTGGCGGCAGCCTCAGGGATAGCCCTGGCGGCCGGGTTCCTGCTCTACAACTACGCGATCGTCCGGGTTCCCGTCACCACGGCCGGGATGATCCTCAACACGCTGCCCGTCTTCGGCGTGGCCGCCGCGATCGCCTTCCTTGGCGAGCGGATCACCTGTGCGCAGGTGGCTGGCGCGGTCGTGATCCTCATCGCGTTCTTCCTCTTCGAGGAAGGCGGGGATCAAGCCGAGGAGACGCGAGCACCGCGGGCACAGCCCTCTCCAGTCCCGGCTATTTCCTCGCCTGAGCTGGTGGCAGGGGCCGGCCCCGGTTAGGCGCTCGCGTATTCCCTGACCGCGCTGGTGCCGCTGTCGCCGGCGGGGAACAGGTGGCAGCCGTCTGGTTCGAGGCGAAGGCCGACCTCGTCGCCGCGGGTGGCGCGGTGCCGCGCGAACACGCCGGCGAGCCGGCCGAGCCCGGGCAGGTCGATGGCGTACTCGTAACCGCGGCCGCGGAACGCCACGTCGGCGACCCGGCCGGTGAGGTGCGGCGAGCCGTCGGTGAGCGAGGCGAGCCGAACCCCGGTCGGGCGGATCGCGAGCACCGCCTCGTCGCCGGGCCGCAGCGCCTTCCCCGCGTCGCCGCTGCCCCCCAAGCTCGCGGGCCGCAGCGCGGGGGACAGCACGAACGCGACGAACTTCTCGGCCTCGGCCTGCTCGGCGGCCGGCGCCTTGGCGTCGATGCCGATCGCGGACGGCAGCAGGGTCGCCGGGTCCAGGTACTCGATGCCGATGTTCTTGTCGGTGAACGTGGCGCCGATCGCCGCCGAGGACTGCACGAGCGCCAGGTTGATCTGGCCGCTGGTCAGCGCCTGCAGCGTCGGCCCGTTGGTCGGGTGGATGACCAGTCCGTTGGACTTGAGCGTCTCGAAGTACTTCTCACCGGCCGACGCGCTGCCGAGGTAGTTGTAGACGCCGGCGATGAGCGGGAAGGTCGGGCCGGACTGCGACGGGTCGTTCATGCCGACCTGCCCCTTCCAGCTCGACGACTCGAGCGCCTGCCAGGTCGTCGGCGGGTTCGCGACCTTGCTCTTGTTGTAGGCGACGATGCCCATGATCGTGACCCCGGTGGGGACGTACGACTTGTCCGTAGGCACCGACGCCGTGCCGAGCGAGTTGAACGTCACGGTCGGCTCGTAGCCCTTGAGCAGCAGGCCCTGGGTGTCGAGGCCGGCGAACGCGGTCGCGCCGTCCACCCAGAGCAGCCCCCAGTTCGGGTTGTTCTTCGAGGCCTCGATCTGCGTGAGCAGCGGGCCTGTTGAGTTGTCGTCGAGCTTGACCGGGATGCCGGTCGCCTTTGTGAAGGCCTTGGTCATGGCCGAGTCGTAGCCCTGCGCGGAGTAGACGACGAGGGGCACGACCGCGGTAGACGCCGACGACGAGCTTGACGCGGCGGCGGACGAGGACGTGGTGGGGGCGGACGAGCTCGAG
Source organism: Trebonia sp. (assembly GCA_036271115.1). Taxonomy (GTDB): domain Bacteria; phylum Actinomycetota; class Actinomycetes; order Streptosporangiales; family Streptosporangiaceae; genus Trebonia. The sequence goes on along the minus strand of DATBBI010000405.1, from coordinate 579 downwards.
CTGGAGCTCGGGCTCGACGAGCAGCCGGCCACGGCAAGGAGTGACAGGGTGACGGCGCCGGAGGCGCCGGCCAGCAGGCGCAGCCGTGTGCGCCGGTTCGTGCGGTTCATGGCCCCGAGTCTGCGGAGCCGAGGCATCATGGAAGTGTCCGCAAGTTAGCCAGACGGTGAATCGATGGTCACAACCTGGCTATAACAGAGGTTACGTGTTAGACCTAACGGCGGTTAACATGGAATGGTGACGCTCTGACGGGGCAGGTTTAACAGGGCCGTAACACGACGGGGACAGGGAGGTGCTGACTGATGAGCGAGATGGCCGTCGGCCCGTCACTGTCCTTCCCCTTCCTCGGCGTAGACGCGGGCGGCGTACGCCTCGAGCGACTGTTCGCACGCATCAAGAGCCTGCTCGGTCGCCGCCCGGCCGTCCGCGCCGAAGACATCGCGCTCGGTCACCTTCGCGAACCAGTTCCGCAGCTTGACCAGGTCGACCTCGTTCTCCTCAAGCTCCGCGTAGGTGAAGTGGTTCTCGTCGTATTCCTTCTGCACCTGGCGAAGGAAGTCCTCGCACTTGTCGACGATT
>DATBBI010000404.1:0-4794 GCA_036271115.1 Trebonia sp. | reverse complement strand
GAGCGGCACGTGGCTCCTTAAGCTTAGTGATTGGGCGTTACCCCGAAGGACGGCCGCGATGAGGGTGCAGCACATCCCCGCCGGTCCATTACCGGCAGCGTTTCACACTACCACGCGCTACCGAGTGAGTTCGCGAGCCTGGTCAACGTCGCGGCGCATCTGCTCTACCAGGGCTTCGACCGACTCGAACCTGAGCGTGCCGCGCAGCCGCGCCGCGAAGTCGATCGCGGCGTGCACGCCGTACAGATCCAGGTCGGTGCGGTCGAGCGCGTACGCCTCCACGGTCCGGTCGCCGCCGGCGCCGAACGTCGGGTTGGTGCCGATGGAGATCGCGGCCGGCCAGCGCTGTGCGTCACGGCCCTCCGCGTCCAGGCTGGCCAGCCAGCCCGCGTAGATCCCGTCGGCGGGGATCGCGGTATGCGGCGGCATTTCCAGGTTGGCGGTCGGGAAGCCGAGGGCCCGGCCGCGCTGGTGACCGCGAACCACGACCCCCTCGACCCGGTGCGGCCGGCCGAGTGCCTTCGCCGCCGCCGCCACGTCGCCCTCTTCTAGCATGTGCCTGATGGATGTCGAGGAGATCGTCGCGCCATCAGCGTCGAGCAGCGGCATGCCCTCGGTGCTGAACTCATACTTCTCGCCCAGCTTGGCGAGCAGCGGGACGTCTCCGGCGGCCTTGTGGCCGAACCTGAAGTCCTCCCCCACCACGACCAGGCTGGCGTGCAGCCGCTCGACCAGCACGGTCCGCACGAACTCGTCCGGGTCGAGCCGGGAGAACGCGACGGTGAACGGCAGCACGATGACCGCGTCGGCCCCCAGCCCGGCGAGCAGCTCGGCGCGGCGGCGGGCCGAGCACAGGAACGGCGGATGGCTGCCTGGCCTGACCACCTCGTCCGGGTGCGGGTCGAACGTGATCACCACGACCGGCAGCCCGCGCTCCTGGCCGGCCTGCGCGGCGCGTTCCACGATGCGCTGATGGCCCCGGTGCACCCCGTCGAACACGCCGATCGTGACGACGGACTCACCCCACCCTTCGGGCACCTCGTCGAGGCCGTACCAGCGGTACACGATAGCTTCGCCCTCCTTAGCTCCGGATCAAGCCTAGCCATCCCCGCCAGGGCCGAGGGCGGCTGCCCGGGGCGGGTCCGCGAAGACGGCGAGGCAGCGCAGGCGGCCAGACTCTTCGGCGACAAGCGCTACCAGCGTGCCGTCTGGGGCGAATGCGGCTATTGGGGTTTGAGGCGTGGCTGGGGCGGTGCCGGGAGAGGGAGTTTCCTGGCTGGCGGCGTCGTGCGGCGGGACCGTGATGCGGACGCCGTGCGCCAGGCGGCGGGCGTCGTCTGCCGTGAGGTCCAGCCGTGGGAAGGCCGCGGCAGCGGCTGCAGGCAGCGGAGTCAGCTGCATACGTTCGGACAAATCTTCCAAAGAGTGCGCCTGCTGGAGCCGGTAGGGGCCTACCGCGGTACGCCGCAGCGCGGTCAGGTGGCCGCCGGCGCCCAGCGCGGCGCCGAGGTCGCGGGCGAGCGCGCGGATGTACGTGCCGCTCGAGCAGCGGATCCGCGCGTCGACGTCCAGGTAGTCGCCGCACGGGCGGACCTCGCCGACGGTGAACTCGTAGACGGTCACCGGGCGGGCGGCCAGGTCGGGCGCGGCGCCGGCGCGGGTCAGCTTGTAGGCGCGCTGGCCGCCGACCTTGATCGCGCTGACCCCGGGCGGCACCTGGGAGATCTCGCCCGTCAGCCTGGCGACCTCGGCGTCAATCGCCTCTCGCGAGATGCCACGCGCCGACGCGCCGCCAACCGGCTCGCCCTCCGCGTCGTCGGTGCTCGTCGACTGGCCGAGCCGGAGCGTCGCCGCATACTCCTTCTCGGTCAGCGTGAGGTAGCCGAGCAGCCTGGTGGCCTTCTCGACACCGACGACGAGGACGCCGGTCGCCATCGGGTCGAGTGTCCCCGCGTGCCCGACGCGGCGGGTGCCGGCGAGCTTCCTGATCCTGGCGACCACGTCGTGTGAGGTCATACCGCCGGGCTTGTCGACGATGATCAGCCCGGAAGGCGCGGTCATCCGGTCACTCGTCCTCGTCGGCCCACTCGTCCTCGTCCTCGGCCGGCTTCTTGTACGGGTCAGGGTCGCCTGCCCAGGTCGCGCCCTCCCGGGTGCGGGCCAGCTCCTCGTCGGCCTGCCTGGCGGCCGCGACCAAGTCTTCAATATGACGCGCGGTGTCCGGCAGCGCGTCGGCGACGAACTCGATCGACGGGGAGTGCCGCAGCCCGAGCTGCCGGCCCACCTCCGAGCGGATGACGCCGGTCGCGCTGTGCAGCGCGACGGCGGACTCCGCCTGCTCCTCAGGCGTGCCCAAGACCGTGTAGTAGACCGTCGCCTCCCGCAGGTCGTTGGTCAGCCGCGCCTCGGTCACCGTGACGAAACCCAGCCTGGGGTCCTTGATCCGGCGCTCGAGCAGCTCGGCTACGATCACGGCGATCCGCTCGGCGAGACGGCGCGTGCGGGCGTCGGCCATGGTCGGTCACTCCTCTTCGGTAAACAGCCGCTGCCGTGCGGACAGCAGCTCGATCTCCGGCCGCGCCGCCACCAGACGCTCGCACTCCGCCAGCACCTGCGTCGCGTTGGCGGCGGTGGCGGACACGACCGCCACTCCGATTTCAGCACGCCGGTGCAGGTCGAGCTGACCGGTCTCGGCGACTGCGACGCCGGGATACCGGCGCCGCAGTTCCGCGACGAGCGGCCGGACGACGGCCCGCTTCTGTTTCAGCGAGCGGACGTCGCCCAGCAGCACGTCCAGCGTCAGCGCGGCTATGTACATCTCGCGGGTTAAGCGCGCGGCTTCTCCCGCATCTCGAAGGTCTCGATGACGTCCTCGATCTTGATGTCGTTGTAGCCGATGCCGACACCGCACTCGAAGCCCTCGCGGACCTCGGTCACGTCGTCCTTGAACCGGCGTAGCGACTCGACGGTCAGGTTGTCCGAGATCACCACGCCGTCCCTGACCAGCCGCGCCTTGCTGTTGCGGTTGATCGTGCCGGAGCGGACGATGCAGCCGGCGATGCTGCCGACCCGCGGCACCCTGAAGACCTCGCGGACCTCCGCGGTGCCGAGCTGCACCTCCTCGAACTCGGGCTTGAGCATGCCCTTGAGCGCGGCCTCGATCTCCTCGATCGCCTGGTAGATGATCGAGTAGTAGCGGATGTCCACGCCCTCGCGCCGGGCGAGCTCGCCCGCCCGCTCGGCCGGCCGGACGTTGAAGCCGATGATCACCGCGTCGGACGCGATGGCCAGGTTCACGTCGTCCTGCGTGATCGCGCCGACGCCGCGGCCGATGACCCGGAGCGACACCTCCTCGCCCACGTCGAGCTTGAGCAGCGCGTCCTCCAGGGCCTCCACCGACCCGGACACGTCGCCCTTGATGATGAGCAGGAGCTCCTCGCGCTCGCCGGCCTTGAGCGCCGACTCCAGGTCCTCGAGCGTCACCCGGCGGCGGCGCTGCGCGAACTGTGCGGTCCGCTCGCGCGCCTCCCGGCGCTCGGCGATCTGCCTGGCCATCCGGTCGTCGGAGACAACGAGGAAGTTGTCGCCGGCGTCGGGGACCGCGGTGAGACCGAGCACCTGCACCGGACGGGACGGCAGCGCCTCGGACAGCTGGTCGCCGTTCTCGTCGAGCATGGCCCGGACCCGGCCGTAGGCGTCGCCGCCCACGATCGAGTCGCCGACGTGCAGCGTGCCGCGCTGCACCAGCACGGTCGCGACCGGGCCGCGGCCCTTGTCGAGCTGTGCCTCGATCACGGTGCCCTGCGCGTCCTGGTCGGGATTGGCCCGCAGGTCGAGCGCAGCGTCCGCGGTCAGGACGATCGCCTCGAGCAGCTGGTCGATGCCGATGCTCTTGGTCGCGGACACGTCGACGAACTGGGTGTCGCCGCCGAACTCCTCGGCCACCAGGCCGTACTCGGTGAGCTGGGCCCGCACCCGAGCCGGGTCGGCGCCCTCCTTGTCCACCTTGTTGACCGCCACCACGATCGGCACGTTCGCCGCCTGGGCGTGGTTCAGCGCCTCGGTGGTCTGCGGCTTCACGCCGTCGTCCGCCGCGACCACAAGCACCACCAGGTCGGTGGTCTCGGCGCCGCGGGCACGCATGGCGGTGAACGCCTCGTGACCCGGGGTGTCGATGAAGGTGATCTTCCGCTCGTCGCCGTCGACCTCGGTCTGCACCTGGTACGCACCGATGTGCTGGGTGATGCCGCCCGCCTCGCGTGCCACCTGGTTGGTGTGCCTGATCGCGTCGAGAAGCTTGGTCTTGCCGTGGTCGACGTGACCCATGACGGTAACCACCGGGGGCCGCGGCTGGAGGTCTTCCTCGCCGCCCTCGTCCTCGCCGAACTCGATGTCGAACGACTCGAGCAGCTCCCGGTCCTCCTCCTCGGGGGAGACGACCTGAACGTTGTAGTTCAGCTCGGCGCCGAGCAGCTGGAGCGTCTCGTCGTTCACCGACTGGGTGGCCGTCACCATCTCGCCGAGGTGGAACAGCACCTGCACCAGGCTCGCCGGGTTGGCGCCGATCTTGTCGGCGAAGTCGCTGAGGCTCGCGCCCCGGCTCAGCCTTATGGCTTGGCCGTTGCCGCGCGGAACCTGCACGCCGCCGATCGTCGGGGCCTGCATGTTGTCAAACTCTTGCCGCCGCTGCTTCTTCGACTTGCGGCCGCGGCTCGGCTTGCCGCCGGGACGCCCGAAGGCGCCCGCGGTGCCGCCGCCTGCCCTGCCCCGGCCACCGGGACGAGCCGGAGCGCC
>DATBBI010000403.1:0-2997 GCA_036271115.1 Trebonia sp. | reverse complement strand
AGCCGCCGGGCGCTCGGCCGCGGCCAGGCGGTGGCGGCGCGGCCGCCCGAGGCGATGGCGAACTCGCCAAGCAGCCTGATCCGCACGACGTGGTCCAAGGGAGCGTCCTGCGTGGTTCCCGCAGTCACGCACTCATTATCGCGGCGGGATCCGACAATCCCGCCACGGTTTTCCGGCGGGAACACCGCGGGAACAGCGCCCTCCTAGTGTCCGGTTCTGGAGGCGAGAACAATGTACTTCTCATACCAGCTGTATCAGGCCGGGCGCGACAAGAGCCGACGGGAACAGCTCGAAGCGGACATCCGCGCGGGCGAACGGGCCAAGAGCCTCGCCAGGCTGTGGCACTGGCTGCTGCCGCCGCGGCGCGCGCTGCTCGAGGCGAGCGCGGACGAAGCCATCGGGCAGTCGTGCGTGACGGCAGAACACTGACTGCCTGGCGAGGGTGTCAGCCGCTGAGCGGCCCGTCCAGGCTGCCGAGCACGTCGAGCGCTATCTCTTCGGGGAGGCGGCCGTCGGTGTCGACGGTCAGCGTCGCCACCGACGCGTAGACCGCCTGGCGCTCGGCGTGCAGCGCCTCGACGTCGGGGCGGGCCAGCATGGGACGGCCCGTGTCGCCGCCGACGCGGGCGAGCGCCTCGGCGTAGCTGACGCGCAGGTAGACCACGGGGACGTCGGCCAGCAGCGCACGCGTCGCGGGGTGCCCGGCAGCGCCGCCGCCGACCGCGAGCACCGCGTCCGGTCCGGTCAGCAGGCCGGCGATGACCGAGTGCTCGAGCTCGCGGAACGCGGGTTCGCCGGCGTCGGCGAAGATCAGCCGGATCGGCTTGCCCGCCCGCTCCTCGATCACCTGGTCGCTGTCGGTGAACGGCAGGCCCAGCTTGGCCGCGAGCAGCCGGCCCACGGTCGACTTGCCCGCGCCCATGAACCCGACAACAGCGATCACGGCGACTTCTCCAGCAGTCCCGCCACGGCGCGCAGCGCCAGCGTGTACGAGGCGAAGCCGAAGCCGGCGATGATCCCGTCGGCGACCGGCGTGATCACCGACTCGTGCCGGAATCCCTCGCGCGCCGCGATGTTGGAGATGTGCACCTCCACCAGCGGCGCGGTGCGCATCTTCAGCGCGTCCATCAGGGCGAGCGAATAGTGGGTGAGCGCGCCGGCGTTCAGCACGACGGGCAGCTCCTCGTCGCACGCCTCGTGCACCCAGGTGATCAGCTCACCCTCGTACTCGGTCTGCCGCACCTCCACGGGCAGGCCGAGTTCCTTGCCGGCCGATTCGCACAGCTCCACGAGGTCCGCGTAGGTCGCGGTGCCGTACACGGACGGCTCGCGCTTGCCGAGTCGGCCAAGGTTCGGCCCATTGAGCACGAGCACCCGGCGGCCGCCCGGCGTGCTCACGCCGACACCGCCTGGTAGGCCCGCGTGAGCAGTTCCTCCGGCGGGCTGTCGAAGATGACGGGGTTCCCCACGGCGTCAAGGATTACCATCCGCAGCCGGTCGCCGCGCGACTTCTTGTCCAGGCTCATCGTCTCGCGCAGCGCCGGCCAGGACCCGCGGGAGTACGAGACCGGCAGCCCGACCGAGGTGAGCGCCTCCCGGTGCGCCGCCACGTCCGCGTCGGTCAGGTGCCCGGCCAGGCGGCCGACCTCGGCCGCGGACACCATGCCGATGGCGACCGCGTCGCCGTGCCGGAACCGGTAGCGTTCGAGCCGCTCGATCGCGTGGCCGAGCGTGTGCCCATAGTTGAGCATCTCCCGCTGCCCCGCCTCGCGCAGGTCGGCAGAGACCACCGCGGCCTTCACCCGGATCGCGCGCTCGACCAGCTCGCGGGTGTGCGGCCCGTGCGGTTCCGCCGCCCCGTCCGGGTCGGCCGCGACCAGCCGCAGGATCTCGCCGTCGGCGATGAATCCCGCCTTGATCACCTCGGCGAGCCCGGCCACGTAGTCCTGGGGCGGCAGCGTCTCCAGGGTCGCCAGGTCCGCGAGCACTCCGGCCGGCGGGTGGAACGCGCCGACCAGGTTCTTGCCCTCAGGGATGTCGATCGCGGTCTTGCCGCCGACCGCCGCGTCGACCATGCCGAGCAGCGTGGTCGGGACCAGCACGAGGGGCAGGCCGCGCAGCCAGGTGGCGGCCACGAACCCGGCCAGGTCGGTCGTCGCGCCGCCGCCGATGCCCACCACGCAGTCCGAACGGGTCACCCGTTCCTCCGCGAGCCAGGACCACAGCCGCGCGGCCACGGCGACGTCCTTGGCGGCCTCGCCGGCGGGGACCTCGGCGACAGCCACCGAGAACCCGGCGTCGGCCAGCACCCGGCCGACGGGCCTGGCGACCGCGCCGAGCCCCTCGGGGTGGATGACCGCTGCCGTCCGCGCGCTCTTGCCGATCAGGTCCGGCAGCGCGCCGAGCACCCCGGTGCCGACGATCACCTCATACGGCCGCTCGCCGCCGACCTGGATCCGGGTCTCGGTCATGCCCGCAGCCGCTTGGCGAGGTCGGCCGCCACCTCCTCGGGCGCCATATCGTCGGTCGGCACGGTGATCGTCGCGAGTTCCGCGTACACCGGCCGGCGTTCCTCGAGCATCGCGCGCAGCATCCCGCGCGGATTGCCGGGGATCACGACCCGCGGCCGGTCCATGCCGGTCCGCTTCGCGATCGTCGCGAAACCGGCCTCCAGGTAGACGACGGGCCGTCCGGCGATCATCCGCCGCACGTCGGGGTCGAGCACGGCGCCGCTGCCGAGCGCGAGGACGCCGCCATCGGGGCCGGACGCCCCGGACGCCCCGGGCGACTCGAGGCCCCGCGCGACGGCGGCCCGCTCCAGCTCACGGAACACCGGCTCGCCGTCATCCACGAAGATGTCCCCGACCGGCTTGCCCGCCGCGGCCGCCACCAGGTCGTCGGTGTCGGCGAACGGCACGCCGAGTTCGGCGGCGAGCAGCGCGCCCACCGATGACTTCCCCGCCGACGGCGGGCCGATCAGCACGATGACCGCGCCGG
>DATBBI010000402.1:0-15903 GCA_036271115.1 Trebonia sp. | reverse complement strand
TACTGGCCGATCCCGACGTCCGCAAGCTGATCGACTTCGAGAAGCCCATCGGTCTGCTGCTGTTCGCGATCCTGCACCACGTCATGGACGACGACGAGCCGGAACGGATCGCCGCCCAGCTGCGGGACGCGATGCCCGACGGGAGCTACCTCGCGCTTTCCAGCCTGCGGCTGCCGGGACCCGAGATGCCCGAACTGCGCGCCGTGACCATCGAGGGCGAGAAGCTCCTGGTGGGCACGCTCGGCAGCGGGCGCTGGCGGGAGGACGAGGAGATCCTCGGCTGGTTCGGCGACTGGGAGCTGCTCGAGCCCGGCCTGGTGTCCATCCTGGACTGGCGGCCCGCGCCGGGGGCATTCATCGAGCGGGACGAGAACTACCACAGCTTCTTTGGCGGCGTGGCGCGCAAGCCCGCGAGATAACGCGCCCGTTCCGGAATGTCTGCGGCCCTGTGCGGGCTTACGCAGATAACCGCTGACCAACTCCGGAAGAGAGCCCTGTCATGGACCGCGCCGTGAAGATCCCGGACGCCACCCACCCGATCACCGTCCGCCCCACCGGTTCCCGCGTGACCGTGCGCGTCGGCGGCGTGACGGTCGCCGAGTCGGACAGCGCGCTGTCGCTGGCCGAGGCGTCCTATCCCGTGGTGCAGTACATTCCCCTCGGCGACGTCGACCATAGCCTGCTGCGGCGCACCGACAGCCACACCTACTGCCCGTACAAGGGCGTGGCCAGCTACTACAGCGTCCAGACCCCGGACGGCGCGACCGAGACCGACCTGATCTGGACCTACGAGGAGCCCTACGACGCGGTCAAGGAGATCGCCGGTCACGTGGCGTTCTACGCGAACCGCGCCGACGTCGCCGTCGGCTGAGCTTTCCCATCATCCCGAACGGGCCCGTCACTCCGCCCGGGACCCTCGGCACCTCCAGCCGCCCCGCCCCTCTGGTCGCCTGCTCCGCCGCGCCTCGCGATAACAGCAAGAAGCGGCCGGCCGCGAGCCCTCCGTAGAAGATCGTGCGGGATTACGCGCCGGAATCCGGGCGTGATCCCGCACGATGATCCGTCGCGCCTGATAACAGCAAGAAGCGGCCTGCGGATGCGCAGGCCGCCGGTCCTCGCCTGAGCCGAGGTCATCCGCGGTAGTACTATCTTCTGTAGTTCTCGTTCGCTTCGCTGGGTGTGGCGGTGGAGTTCCGTTGCTTACGATTTTCAGCCCGCTGATTGAGCGGATCCCGGGCGCCGGCCACCCGGACACCTTCAGGCCGCAGGACAAACAGGCGATGAGCTGCCTGGCTGCGGGGCGGACGGCCAAGGCGATCCGGCTGTACAAAAAGACGCTCGCCGACTGCGAGCAGACGCTCGGCACTAACCACCCGTACACATTCAGGTCGCGGAACAACCTCGCGATGGGCTACCGGGCCGCGGGCCGGACGGCCGAGGCGATCCCGCTGCTCGAGCGGACGCTCGCCGATTACGAGCGGATGCTCGGCGCCGACCACCCGAAGACGAAAGCGGCGCGAAAGGACCTGGCCGCCTTGACGGGCGAGCCGGAAGGGCACACCGACACATAGTCTCCGGCGCTTCTGCCCTGATAACAGCAAGAAGCGGCAGGCCCGCCAAGATTGTGTCGAGTTCGGCCCCGTTTCCGATGCCGAACTCGACACGTTACGTTCATCGCGTTGATAACAGCAAGAAGCGGCTAGCCGCTAGCGGGCTGTGATGTCTTCGACCGCTTCGCAGGCCGTCAGGACCGGGTCGAGGTCGTTGACGTGGGCGGCGAGGACGCCCAGCAGTTTCCTGAAGGCCGCCTGATCCTCGGCGCCCAGGCCGGCCAGCAGGTGCTGCTCGGCGCGGGCGAAGCGCGCGTCCAGGTCGGCGAGGACCTCCCGGCCATGGGCGGTGGCGGCGACGCGGCGGCTGCGGCGGTCGGCCGGGTCGGGCTGGCGCTCCACGAGCTTCGCGGCTTCCAGGTCATCGAGCAGGTAGGTCATGACGGTGCGGTCGATGCCGAGGCGCTGGGCCATCGCCGCCTGGCTGCCCGGCTCGTCGCGGGCGGCGGCGCACAGCACCTGGTAGCCGCGATGACCGCCGGGCGTGCCAGCCGTGGCGGCGTCGGCCGCCTTGACGTACGCCCGGAACACCACGGCGAGACCCCAGCCGAGGTCGCCGGCGAGCCGGTCAGGAGTCACCGTCATGCCTCCCATGGTAGACCCTGCTGTACGTAAGATAGTCTGTAAGCTATATTATCTGTCATATAGATCAATATCGAGAGATGGCAGATGGCTGACTACGGTCACGACCTTTCGTTCGGGATATTCGTGACGCCGAAAGCGGATGCAGGGCCGCACATCATCGAGCTCGCGCGGCGCGCGGACGCGGCCGGGCTCGACTGGGTGAGCGTGCAGGACCACCCGTACCAGCCCGCGTTCCTGGACACGATGACGCTGCTGACCGCGATCGCGGCGCTGACCGAGCACGTCGCCGTTTTCCCGAACGTGGCGAACCTGCCGCTGCGGCCGCCGGCGGTGCTGGCGCGCGCGGTCGCGAGCCTGGACATCCTGTCCGGCGGGCGGGCCGAGCTGGGGATCGGCACGGGGGCGTTCTGGGACGCGATCGCGGCGATGGGCGGGCCGCGGCGGTCGCCACGGGAGTCGGTCGGCGCGCTGCGCGAGGCGATCGCCGTGATCAGGGCGCTGTGGACGCCCGGCCGCGGCGTGCGGGCCGGCGGGCAGTACTACTCGGTGTCCGGGGCGAAGCCCGGGCCGTTCCCGGTGCACGATGTGGGCATCTGGGTGGGCGCGTACAAGGAGCGGATGCTGCGGCTCACCGGCGAGCTCGGCGACGGGTGGCTGCCGAGCTCGCCGTACGCGCCGCCTGAGCAGCTCGCCGCGATGAACGCGGTGATCGACGCGGCGGCGGCGGAGGCCGGGCGGGCGCCCGCGGACGTGCGGCGGATCTACAACATCGCCGGCTCGTTCAGCGGCGACGGGTCCGCCTTCCTCCAGGGGCCGCCGAAGGTGTGGGCCGAGCAGCTCGCCGGGCTCGCGCTCGACGAGGGGATCAGCGGGTTCGTGCTGATGGCGGACGATGCCGTGACCGTGGAGCGGTTCGCGGCCGAGGTGGCGCCCGCGGTGCGGGAGCTGGTCGCGGGCGAGCGCGCGCTGCCGGGCGCGGATACAGACGCGGATAGCGGCACGGATCCCCGCCCAGCCCCGTCTCTGGCTGATAACAGCAAGAAGCGTGAGCGCGGGCTTGGCGTGGCGGCGACGCCGGATCCGGGGCTCTGGCTGAGCGACGAGCCGCTGTGGGACGAGGCGGCGCGCCCGGCCGGGCCGGCGCCCGACCCGGATGCGGACTACTCGGAGGCGGGCCGGTCGCACGCCCGCGACTTGGTGGCGGTCCACGATCACCTGCGGGCGGAGCTGGCGCAGCTGCGGGACATGATCGCCCAGGTCGCGGCGGGCAGCCTTGACCCGGGCACGGCACGGACGGAGATCAGCAAGCTGACCATGCGGCAGAACCAGTGGACGGTCGGCGCGTACTGCGAGAGCTACTGCCGGCTGGTCGGCCTGCACCACACGCTCGAGGACACGTCGCTGTTCACCGGCCTCCGCCGGCTCGACGGCCGGCTCGCGGCGGTCACCGGGCGGCTGACCGAGGAGCACCACGTGATCGCGGGCCTGCTGTCGCGTGTGGACGCGGCGCTGGTAGCCCTGGTCACCGACCCGGTGCGGGGGATGCCCGCGGTGCGGGCCGCCGTGGACCTGCTCACTGACGCCCTGCTGTCCCACCTGTCGTACGAGGAGCACCAGATGCTGGAGCCACTGGCCCGGCTCGGGCCCGCGATCTACGGCTGACCGGCCGCGACACGCCCCTCGCTCAGGGCCTTCATCCAACCACTGGCCGCCCGGGACCGTCATTATTGCCAGCGGGGCGAAAGGGGCACGGCGGTGACGACGCGGAGATATCGGGATGGCCGGGACGACGCGCCGGCGCCGCCTTCCAGGTCAGTACGGATGGCGCGACGCCGGCTGCTCCTCGTCGCCGCGGGCGGCGTGGCGATCGGGGTCGCGACCGTGACCGGGCGCGGCGGCGGCGGCCACCTGGCCCCCAGTGCGCTCGACGGGGCGCCGCACACCGGACCGGCCCATCAGCCGCCCACGGCCGCGAGCAGCGCGAAATCCGCGCGGGCGGCCGGGCATGCGTCCGGCGTGCGGCCCGCCCGTACGGTTCGCACCGAAGGTGGGCAGCCGATGTACTACGTGGACGACGGTCTGAATGTCATCGCGCTGACCATCGATGACGGCCCGAGCCCCGTCTACACCCCCCAGGTGCTGAGCATTCTGGAGAAGTACGACATCAAGGCGGCTTTCTCGATGGTCGGGGAGAACGTGACCTACTACCCGTCGGTTGCGCGCGAGGTCACGGACGCCGGTCACACGATCGTCAATCACACCTGGAATCACGCCAACCTCATGTCGATGAAACGGAGCAAGCTGCCCGGGGAGGTCGACCGGGCCACGGACGCGATCCACAGCGCGACGGGACAACGGCCGGGCATGTTCCGGGCGCCGTACGGGGCGTGGTCGCCGACCCTGCTTGATTACATCGCGAGCGAGAACCTCGCCCCGCTCGACTGGTCCGTTGACCCGAAGGACTGGACCCGGCCCGGGGTCAGCAAGATCGTCAAGGCGATCATGGGTACCACGAAGACGGGCTCGATCATCCTGGAGCACGACGGCGGCGGCGACAGGTCCGAGACCGTGGCTGCCCTGAAGATCGCGATTCCCCGCCTTATCGACGAGGGCTACATGTTCACGGTCCCGTAGGCCGCAGGCCGCGACGCTAGCGGCGGACCCGGTAGCGCAGGTGCAGCACCCGGTTGCCCTGGATGACCGTGTGCGGGTCCTCGAGCAGATACTGGGTATCGACCGACCCGAAGTACCGCTTGCCGGAGCCGAAGACCACGGGCACGACGTCCATCCCCACCTCATCGACCAGGCCGAGGGCGAGCGCCTGCCCGCCGACGTCGCCCGCCGCCACGGCGACGGTGCGCTCCCCGGCAAGCTCTTTGGCCTTGGTGATCGCCCGTGCCACATCGCTGATGAAGTAGTACGACGCCTGCTGCTCCCTGGGGTGAACGGGATGGAGCCCCTCGGGGTGCCAGTGGTCGGGCCTGGGCCGGTGCGACACCACGATCACATGATCACCCGCGGGCGGCACGCCCTCCCAGCCGTTGGTGATGTCGAACAGGTGGCGCCCGATCACCATCGACCCGATGCCCGCCCACATCGTCTTGACGTAGTCGGCCGAGGCCTGCGAGACCTTGATCTGGCCACCGTCGATGATCGCGACGTCGCCATTGCCGTACCAGTCGAACAGCGGGCCGACCTGATCGTCCGCGTCGGCGATGAAACCGTCCACCGACACGACGTTGTGCATGACCACGGTGCTCATTCCGGCTCCTCAACGGGCTTAGTCGACGGCTACTTCCGCCTCTACCTCCACCGGGATGTTGAAAGGAAGCTCTGCGACCCCGATCGCGGAGCGGGAATGCGGCCCGGCTTCCGGTCCCCACAGCTCGATGATCAGGTCGGAGAAGCCGTTGATCACGGCCGGCGTCTGGTTGAAGCCCGGCGCCACGTTGACCATGCCGAACACGCGCAGCCACGCCGTGATCCTGTCCAGGTCGCCGAGGGCGCGCTGGAGGCTGGCGAGCACCGCCAGGGCGGTCGCGCGGGCGGCGCCGTAGGCCTGCTCCGCGGTCAGGTCGGCGCCCACCTTGCCGAGGCCCGGCCAGAGCGAGCCGTCGGCGTTCAGCGGGCCGTGGCCGGAGACGAAGGCGCGGCCCGGCCACAGGCGCACCCACGGAAAAGGCAGTTCCAGGCCGGACGGCGTCTTCATCGGCTGCGGGAGCTCGAGACCGAGTTCGGCGAGGCGGTTTTCGATGCGCATAGGCGCTATCTTGCCCCTACCACAGCCGCTCCGTGGCGCGACGGGCGCCTTCTGCCAGCGATTCGAACTTGGCCCAGACGATCTTCGGGTGGATCTCAGGGCTGTAGGTGGCCTGGGAGGAGAAGCCGCAATCGGCGCTGGCGACCACGTTCTCCCTGCCGACGACCTCCGCGAACCTGACGATGCGGTCGGCGATCGTGTCCGGGTGCTCGACGATGCTGGTGGCGTGACTGACCACCCCGGGCAGCAGCACGGTGTCGGCGGGCAGCTTGACGCTCTCGAAGACGTGGTAGCTGTGCTCGTGCCGCGGGTTGGCGGCCTCGAAGGAGAACGCCCCGGCGTTGATCGTGAAGAGCGTGTCGATCAAGTCGGCAAGCGGCGCGTCATGCAGCCGCGGGCCCTCGTTGATGCCGTAGCAGGTGTGCAGCCGGACCCGCTCCCGGGGAATGCCCTCCAGGCTGCGGTTGATCGCGTTCACATACAGTCCGGCAGCCTCCAGCTTCTCGGCCGGCGAGCCGGCGCCGTAGCTGAACTCCTCGGTGAGGAACGGGTCGTCGATCTGCAGGGTGAACCCGGCGTCGATGATGGCCTGGTACTCGACGTGCAGCGCGTCGGCGACCGCGTCCAGGTACTCGTCCTCGTCGCGGTAGTACTCATTGCCGCCGACGCCGCTCGGCGCCACGGCGCAGACGAACACCCGCTCCGGGTCCGCGTCGCCGACCGCCGCGCGCAGCGCGGACAGGTTGCGGGCCAGCTCTTCCCGGCCCGTGTAGGACACAGGGCCGGTGCAGGCCAGCGACGCGGCCGGGACCGCCATCCCGCCGGTCATCGCGCGCTGGAAGTACTGCCCGTAGTACTCGGGGAACTCCTCGATCTCCGGCCGGAACTTGCCCAGGGTCTCCCGGCCGCGCGGCTCGTACCCGCTCAGCCGCTGCGCGATGTACGCGAAGAACCCGGTCTTGCCCTGCTCGCCGTCGTTGATCACGTCGATCCCCGCGGCGCGCTGTCGCGCGACGACGTCCGCGACGGCTCGGCGCTGCGCGGCGTCGAGTTCGGCCTGGTCGACCTGTTCCCCGGCCGCGGATGCCCGCATCAGGTCGAGCAGTGCCGCTGGGCGGGCCAGGCTGCCGACATGGGTGGTGTAGATACGGTCGGTGCTGCGCTGCATGACCCAAGCCAAGAACCTTGGGGCCGGGGAGTCAACTTCGGGATAATGGCTGTCATGGCCTTGCATGTGGTGGAACCAACACCCGAGAGCACAGTCAACTTCTTTTCCGCGGCACACGAACCGCTGCTCACCATGGATCCGGGTGACACGGTGATCGTCAGGACGCTGGACGCGGCCGGGTACCTGGCGCGGCAGCAGTATCCCGGCGACGCGGGGCAGCCGAAGATGTTCCCCGGTGACGAATTCCGCGGGCACTGCCTGAACCAGCCGATCGCGGTGCGCGGCGCCGCGCCCGGCGACCTGCTCGCGGTGCGGATCGTGTCGCTGACGCCCGGGGACTGGGGCTGGACGGTCGCGCCCGCCGTGCCCGGCTCGCCGGTCGTGAAACGGCTCGGGCTAGCCGGAACCGAGCCGGCGTGGCTGCTGTGGGAGATCGACGCGGACGCGAGGACAGCCACGGCGAACGGGACGTACACCCGGCCGCTGGCGCCGTTCCTCGGCGTGACGGGGACCGCGCCGGCCGCGCCAGGGGAGCACTCGACGATCCCGCCGCGCACCGAGTCGGGCGGGAACATCGACTGCAAGGAGCTGGTGGCGGGCTCGACGCTGTACCTGCCGGTCAACGTGCCCGGCGCGCTGCTCTACCTGGGCGACGGGCACGGAGCGCAGGGCGACGGCGAGGTGTGCGGCACGGCGATCGAGTGCCCGATGACGACCGAGGCGGTCGTGGACCTGGCCGCCGGCCGGCCGCTGGCATCGGTGCACGCGGAGACGCCGGCCGGGCGGATCACGTTCGGGTTCAGCGCCGACCTGAACGACGCGATGGGCGACGCGCTCGACGCGATGGTGACGTGGCTGGCGTCGCTGTACGGAACCTCGCGGACGGAGGCGCTGGCGCTGGCGTCCACCTTCGTGGATCTTCGGGTGACGCAGGTGGCGAACGTGACGTGGGGGGTGCACGCGCTGCTGCCCGCCGGGCTGCTGTCGGTGGGCTAACTCGCCTGTCCCCGCGCCGGCCAGCTCGGCCACGATGTCCAGGTGGCCCAGGTGCCTGGCGTACTCCTGGAGCAGGTGGAACAGCACGCGCTCCAGCGTGGCCGGCTCCGCGCCCGACCAGCGCTCGCCGGGCTCGCCGACCTCGGTCAGCTCGTGGCTCTCGATGATGGCCGTGCTGCGCGCCGCCTGTTCGGCGTACGCCGCCAGCAGGTCGTCCAGGGTCTCGTGCGGCGGAACGTACCAGCGGCCGTCGCGCTGGTCGCCCCACGGGTCGCCGACGGCGCTGCCCTCGAAGCCCCATTCCAGCCAGCGCCGCTCCACGTAGGTCAGGTGCCTGAGCAGTTCCAGCGGCGTCCAGCCCGACGGCACGATGCTGCGGCGCAGCTCGCTGCCGGGCAGCTCACGCAGCCTGGCGGCCAGCCGGTCGCGGAAGTAGCCGAGGTAGCGGAGGAACACCTCCGTCCTGGACCCGGCTGGAGTGGTCGGCTCGGGAAACGGGACAGTCATGGCGGCACGTTAGCAGGTGTGCTGTTTCGCCCAGTTCTGCGCGCTGGCCAGGTACTGGGCCCCCTTGACGCTGAGCGCGTTCTTCGATTTGGCGTCCGAGTCGATCATGGTGTTCGCGCTCTGCATCACCTTGGTGCCCGCGGCGACCTGGGTGGTGGTGGTGACCTGCGGGGTGGTGCCGAGGGTCTTCAGAGCGGACAGGTCGTTCTGGATGGTGCTCAGGTCGTTGTAGACCGTCGCGAGGTCCCCGGCCTGCATGCCGACCACGTCGGTTTGCAGGCTCGTGGCGTCGCGGCTCACGGTCTGAGCGTCGAACACGACGAGCTGTGTGTCGCTGGCCATGCTCGAGCAGCTGTCGTGCTGCATCTGCTGCCAGTCCTGCTCCTCGGTCGTGAGGGCGGCCGACAGGGTCGTCAGGTCGGTGGGGACCGTGATGTCCTTGGTCAGCGACTTCGCGTCCTTCTTCAGCTGGGCCAGGTCCCTGACGAGGTTCTGCTGAGCGACCTGCCTGGCGGCCGTCGAGTTCGGCTGAACCTGCTGCTCGAACGTCGGATTGCCCGCGAACGAGGTGACAGCCGAGCCGCCGCCGCACCCGGCGACAAGGACCGAAAACCCCGACAGCGCGACAGCGCCGGCCACGAGGCGCGAACGCGTGAACTGATGCATGACACCCTTACCAGGCCTTGTCCGACCTTGACCGGCGACGCTCCCGACGAGGGTACGGGAGTACAGCCGTCCGTGACTTTAAGATCCGCGTACCCGGCGGCCAGATACGAGCCGGGGCGGCACAATGTGACGCCGGGAAGTCACGCCTCTCGACTTGCGGTCAGGGAAAGGCGGTGGCCAGCAGCGGCTGGCTAGGCTGGACCTCGCGACGTGAGGAGGGTCCGGTCATCGACGCTGACGTGATCGTGGTGGGGGCGGGGCTGGCCGGGCTGGCGGCGGCCGCCGAGGCGGCGGAGGCCGGGCGGCGGGTGCTGCTGCTCGACCAGGAGCCCGAGCAGTCGCTCGGCGGTCAGGCCTGGTGGTCGTTCGGCGGGCTGTTCTTCGTGAACTCGCCGGAACAGCGGCGGCTGCGGGTCCGCGATGACCTGGAGCTGGCGTGGCAGGACTGGCTGGGCACCGCGGGGTTCGACCGGCCGGAGGACGAGCTGCCCAGGCAGTGGGCGCGGGCGTACGTCGAGTGGGCCGCCGGCGAGAAGCAGTCCTGGCTGCGCCAGATGGGCCACAGCGTCACGCCCATCGTCGGCTGGGCCGAACGCGGCGGCTCCCTCGCCACCGGCCCCGGCAACTCCGTGCCGCGGTTCCACATCACCTGGGGCACCGGGCCGGGCATCGTCGAGCCGTTCGAGAAGCGGGTGCGCGCCGCGGCCGAGGCGGGCCGCCTCGAGTTCAGGTTCCGGCACCGGGTCGATGAGCTCATCGTGACGAACGGCGTCGTCGAGGGCGTTGCCGGCGCCGTGCTCGAGCCGAGCGACGCGCCGCGGGGCACGCCAAGCTCCCGGGAAACAGCCGGGACCTTCGAACTGCGCGCGCAGGCGGTCATCGTCGCTTCCGGCGGCATCGGGGGCAACCACGACCTGGTGCGCGACGCCTGGCCGGCGCGGCTCGGCGCGCCGCCGGCGCACATGCTGTCCGGTGTCCCGCGGCACGTGGACGGGCGCATGATCGGAATCGCCGAGACGGCCGGCGCTCAGGTGATCAACAGGGACCGGATGTGGCACTACGTCGAGGGCATCACCAACTGGGACCCGGTGTGGCCGCTGCACGGCATCCGCATCCTGCCCGGGCCGTCCCCGCTGTGGCTGGACGCCACCGGACGCCGGCTGCCCGGACCGCTCTACCCGGGGTTCGACACCCTTGGCACGCTCGAGTACCTGCGGACGACCGGGTACGACCACAGCTGGTTCGTGCTCACCCGCAAGATCATCGCGCGGGAGTTCGCGCTGTCTGGCTCGGAGCAGAACCCCGACTTGACCGGCCGTGACAGGAAAGCCATGATCACGAGCCGGCTCGGCGGCCAGGTGCCGGGGCCGGTACAGGCGTTCCTCGATCACGGCGAGGACTTCGTGACCGCCAGGACGCTGCCGGAGCTGGTGAGCCAGATGAGCAAGCTCACCGGCGGTGACCCGCACCTTGACGCCAGCAGAATCGAAGAAGAGATAACCACGAGGGATAGAGACGCCACGCGCCCGTTCGGGAAAGACTCCCAGCTGATGGCGGTGCGGGGCGCGCGCCGGTACATCGGGGACCGGCTGATCCGGGTCGCCAGGCCGCACGCGCTGCTCGACCCGGCGGCTGGGCCGCTGATCGCCGTCCGGCTGCACGTGCTCACCCGTAAGACGCTCGGCGGGCTGCACACCGACCTGTCGTCCCGCGCGCTCGGTGCGTCCGGCGAGCCCGTGCCGGGGCTCTACGCGGCGGGGGAGGCGGCCGGTTTCGGCGGCGGCGGGATGCACGGCTACCGGTCGCTGGAGGGCACGTTCCTCGGCGGCTGCCTGTTCTCCGGCCGGATCGCCGGGCGCGCGGCGGCGGCCGCGACGGCCTGACGGAGCTAGGCGAGCTCGCCCCGGACCCAGGTCTGCGTGACCGATGCCTGGCAGATCTCGGCGTCGGGGATGGTGGCGAGGTCGGCGTCGGTGACGGCGAAGCTCGCGTCGTAGCCGGCCGTGATCGATCCGGCCGAGGCCGCCACGCCGTTGATCCGCGCGGTGCCCGACGTATAAGCGGCGAGGGCCGTCCGCCGGGTGATCGCCTGACGCGGCAGGAAGGGATCGCCGGCGGTCTCCGGGAGCGCGCGGTTGACCGCCACGTGGATGGCAAGCAGCGGGTCCGGGCTGCTCACGGGCCAGTCGCTGCCGCCGGCCAGATGCGCGCCCGAGGCGGCAAGCTGCGCGAACGGGTACTGCCAGGTGGCCCGCGCCGCGCCGAGGAAGGGGATCGTCAGCTCGGTCATCTGCGGCTCGTTCATCGCCCACAGCATCTGCAGGTTCGCTGTCGCGCCGAGCGCGGCGAACCGGGAGATGTCGTCCGGGTGGACGACTTGCAGGTGCGCGAGGTGGTGCCGGATCCAGGTCTCCCTGGCGCTGCCGGGGCGGGCCGCGCGGGCGGCCTCGATCGCGTTGAGCGCGTTGCGGACCGCCCGGTCACCGAGCGCGTGGAAGTGCACCTGGAAGCCCGCCTGGTCGAGGGCGGTCACGTAGCGGGGGAGCTCGCCGGGGTCGATGAAGTCCAGCCCGGAGTTCCCGGTCGCGCAGCCGTCGTGGCCGAGGTAGGACGCGAGCATCGCGGCGGTGTGGTTCTCCACGATGCCGTCGAGCATCATCTTCACGCTGGTCGGCCTGAATCGCCCGGACGCGCTGTGCTGGCGGTAGTGGAGCAGCCCCTCGAGCTGCTCCAGTCCCTCGTCCCGCTGCCACCACTGTGCCCCGACAACGTCCGCGATCAACGTCCCGGCCGACGCGGCGCGCAGGTACGCCTCCGTGGTGTCGTCAATGGAGGCGTAGCCGGGCCCCACGATGGCGTCCTGCCAGCCGGTGACGCCGAGCGACAGCAGGTAGTCCTGGGCGGCGAGCAGCCCCCGGTACATGTCGTCCCCGGTGATCTCCGGCAGCAGCCGGCTCACCAGCTTCATCGCGCCTTCCTGTAGCATGCCGACGGGCTCGCCACCGGCATCCCGCTCAATCCTGCCGTCGGCCGGATCCGGCGTGCGGCGGTCGATGCCAGCCAGCTCCAGGGCCTTGCTGTTGGCCCACGCGCCGTGATGGTCGCGGTTGTACAAGAACACCGGCCGGCCGGGAACCACGCTGTCCAGCGCCTGCCTGGTGGGGATCCCGCCGGGGAACGCGGTCAGCCCCCACCCGCCGCCGATGATCCACTCCAGGCCGGGGTTCGCCGCCGCGTAGCGCGCGACGATGTCCAGGTAGGCGGCGGCGTCGCTGCCCTTCTCCAGGTCGCACCCGAGCAGTTGCAGGCCGCCGGAGACCGGGTGCGCGTGCGCGTCGATGAAGCCCGGCAGCAGCGTGCCGCCGTCGAGGTCGACGATGTCCGCCGTACCCGGCTCGACGTCCGTCCCGAGGGCGCTGATCTTCCCGTCCGTGACGAGGACCTGAGTCCCTCGTTCGAGGAAGCCGGTGCCGTCGAAGACCGAACCGCCCGTGAAAAGAATGCCGTTGCTGATCGTGCCCACCTGACTTCCTGTTGCAGTGCCTGCCGAGCCTAGTGGTGCCTGGCCCGTCTTGACACCTCCCGCGGACGGAGATACGTGGGGGAGGTGAGCCAGGAACTGCAGGAGCGCCGGGCGTACCTCTGCTCCTACGCCGACCGCTATTTCGAGCTGCTGCCGTCGGGCGGTCACCAGCAGCTGCCGATCGCGCCCGGGGTGATCTTCACCGAGAACGGCCAGCGCCTGCGGCTCGGGCAGGGGCTGTGGGCGACGGCCACCGGTGCGGCCCGCACCCGGGCGGTGACGGTGCTGGACGGCCCGGCTGGCCAGATCGCCACCTGGGGCATGGTGACGGAGGCCGGGCGCGACGCGATCCTCGGCGTCCGGCTGAAGGTCGACGACGAGGGCCTCATCGACGAGATCGACACGTTCGTCGTGCGGTTCAACGACATGGCCTCCACCTTCAGCGGCAGCGGGCTGCTGGACGCGCAGCGGCTCGCGGGCCCGACGCCTGGGCTACTTGACCTGGTTGACGAGGGCGACCGGCCCAGCGCGGCCGAGCTCCGCCGGGCGGCGGACGGCTATCTCGACGGGGTGTCTTCTGGCGAGGCCGGCCTGATCCCGGTCGCCGATGACTGCCCGCGAATCGAGAACGGCGTCCAGACAGTGCTGCGGACCGACGGGCTGCTGCCCGGCCGGGCGCCTAACCCCGCGACCGCGATGGGCGTCGCGCAGCAGGTCCGCGAGGGCGTCACCCGGCACATCGCCGCGGCGCGGGACCGCGGCATGTACATCACCGACCCGTCGCGCGGGCTTGTCATGGTCCGGTTCTTCTTCGACCACCCAGGCGCGGTGCGCGGCTGGCAGGGCCGGGCGCCATTCATAGGGCCGAACAGCATGCCGGCCTGGGAGGTCTTCAAGGTGCGGGACGGGCTGATCAGGCACATCGAGGCGATCATCGCCTGGTTCCCGTACGGATACCCGTGGACGCCCGAGGAGCAGCGGTGATAACAGCAAGAGGCGGCGGGCTGGAGGATCTGCTCGGCGAGTACTACGCCGCGCTGGCGGGCGGCGATCCCGGCCGGCTGCCGCTGGCGGCCGACGTGCGGTTCACCGAGAACGGCCAGCGCATCGCCATCGGGACCGGGCTGTGGGCGACCGCGACCGGTGCGGCGGACAGCCGCGTGGTGACGGTCAGCGAGGAAGCGTACGGGCCGGGCGGGACCGCGGGCAGCGTGGCCGGCTGGGGGATGATCACCGAAGGGGGCGCGGACGGTGCGGACGCGCTGCTCGGCGTCCGGCTGAAGACGACAGGGAAGGCCATCAGCGAGATCGAGACCCTGGTGGTGCGCCGCGCGCCGTTCGGCCGGACGGCGTTCCCTGAGCGGCTGCTCGAACCAAGCGCGGCGATGGCCCAGATCCTGGAGCCCGCCGACCGCGGCACCCGCGAGGACCTGGTCCGGGCCGCCAGCGGATACCTGGACAGCGTCGCCCGCGACGACGCCGTCCTCATCCCGGCCGCCGACGACTGCGTCCGGATCGAGAACGGCCTGCAGACGGTGCTGAACCCGGACGCGGACGGATTCCCTGAGACGTTCGTGAGCAGCGGCGGGCTGGGCGGGCTCGGCCTCGGCGTGCGCGCGCAGATCCGCACGCTCGCCTTCCGCTACATTGAGGACATCCGCGACCGGCGTTTCGTGGCCGCCGACACAGAACGCGGCCTCGTGCTCGTCTGCTGCTTCTTCGACCACCCGGGGAAGGTGCGCGGCGCGGGCTTCGACTCGCCCATTGCCGCGCCCAACAGCATGCTGATCTGGGAGCTGTTCAAGGTGGCCGGCGGCCTGATACGGCGGATCGAGGCGATCGGGGCCGCGTTCCCCTACGGCATGCGCGCCGGCTGGTGACGACCTGATCTTCCGCCCGGAGCGGGGCCGGCGGGTTTCGTCATAGGATCGGCCGCGTGACTGATCCCATGCCTTACCTGCGCGCGCTGCGTGCCTCGCACGACCGTCTCACCGTCATCGCCGGATCCCTGGACTCCGATGGCCTGCGCAAGCGGTCCTACGCGACTGAGTGGTCGATCGCCGACGTGCTGTCCCACCTGGGCAGCGGCGCGGAGATCTTCGAGCTCTACGTGAACGCGGGCCTCGGCGGCGAGCCGCCGGCGCAGGAGGACAACCAGCGGATCTGGGATAAGTGGAACGCCCGGTCACCCGAAGAGCAGGCTTCGCAGAGCGTTGCCGCCAACGAGGCGCTGGTCTCCCGCTTCGAGTCGCTCACCCCGGAGCAGCTCGACTCACTGCGAGTCACGATGTTCGGGGGCATGGTCATGGACGCGGCCGGGCTGCTGCGGATGCGCCTGTCCGAGCACGCGGTGCACAGCTGGGACGTGGCAGTCGCGGTCGACCCGGCCGCGCGGGTCTCCCAGGACGCGGTCGAGCTACTGCTCGGCGCGCTGCCGCAGATGATGCAGTGGATGGGCAAGAAGGCCGCCGACCCGACGGTAATCGCCGTCACCGCCACCAGCCCGGACGGCGTGTACACGCTCGACACCGGCGGCGTCACCCTGACACCCGGGGCTGGGGAAACACCGGCGTCAGCCTCCGTGGAGCTGACGTCCGAGGCCTTGCTGCGCCTGGTCTACGGGCGGGTGGATGAGTCCGCCGTGGCCTCCAGTGAGCTGCGCGCGGAGAACGTGACCCTGCCGGAGCTGCGGGCGGTGTTCCCGGGCTTCTGACGACAAGCCTGAGCCTCGCATCCCGCGCTTGACCTTTCCCTTGGGGCAACCCGCACACTGGCCGCATCGGGCACCCTGCCCGAGAACAAGGGAGGCGGCTTGTGGAGGAGATGAGCATCGGTGAATTCGCGCGGCGATCACGCCTGTCACCGAAGGCCCTTCGCGTCTACGACGGACTCGGTCTCCTGTCCCCGGCCCGCGTCGAGAGCTTTCTGGCTACCGCTATTACGAAGAGGTCGACATGGGCCCGGGCACGGTGACGCCGATCCGTACCGCCACCAACACGGTCGGCAAGCCGATCCCGGTGGGAAGCTTTCCCTTCGCGATCGCGATCACGCCGAACGGGAAGACCGCTTACGTGGCCAACGCTGGCGA
>DATBBI010000401.1:0-11716 GCA_036271115.1 Trebonia sp. | reverse complement strand
CTAGCCAGGCGGGGCCGTTGTCCGTGCGGACAGCCGATCGCTGGTGGCGTTGTCCGCCAGGCCATGGCAGTCTCCCGGCTGCCGGCAGACTATGAGGAGGTCAGCACATCGTCGGCCGGGACATCACCGGCGGGTCGAGATTCACCGCGGGAGCGTGATCGCCATGACCAACCTGTCCCTCACCCTGCGCGAGGCCGCGCAGATGTACCCGGACCGCCCGGCGGTCCGGCTCGACTCCGCCGTCCTTACCTACGCGCAGCTCGACGACCTCAGCGCTCGCGCCGCCGGCTGGCTGCGCGAGCGCGGCCTGCGGCCGGGCGACCCGGTTGGCGTCATGCTGCCCAACGTGCCGCACTTCCCGGTCTTCTACTACGGCGTGCTGCGCGCGGGCGGCGCGATCGTCCCGATGAACCCGCTGCTCAAGGCCCGCGAGGTGGCCCACTACCTCGGCGACTCCGGCGCGAGCCTGGTGCTCGCCTGGGAGACCGCGGCCGGCGAGGCGGCCGCTGGGGCGGAGAAAGCGGGAGCCTCGGCCGTCACCATCAGCGCTGCGACGCTGGACGCTGTCGCCGCGTGGACGCCGGCGCCCGAGGTGGCGCCGCGCGCCGACGACGACACCGCGGTGATCCTGTACACCTCGGGAACGACCGGCACCCCGAAGGGCGCGGAGCTGACGCACGCCAACATGCGGAAGAACGCCTCCGTCACCGCCACGATGCTGCTCGACCTCGGCCCTGACGACGTGGTGATGGGCTGCCTGCCGCTGTTCCACAGCTTCGGGCAGACCTGCGGGCTGAACGCCGCGGTGGTGTCCGGCGCCTGCCTGACCTTGATCCCCAGGTTCAGCCCGGCGGCGGCGCTGCAGGTGATCGAGCGCGACCGGGTCACGGTATTCGAGGGCGTGCCGACCATGTACGTCGGCATGCTCGGCGAAGCAGCCAGCACCACCGCCGACACGTCGTCGCTGCGGCTGTGCGTCTCAGGCGGCGCCGCGCTCCCCGTCGAGGTGCTGCACGGGTTCGAGAAGGCCTTCGATGCCGTGATCCTGGAAGGGTACGGGCTGTCGGAGACCTCGCCGGTGGCCACGTTCAACCGGCGCGACCGCCGCAAGCCGGGCTCGATCGGCGTGCCCATCGACGGCGTGCAGCTCATGCTGATCAGCGTCGACGACAGCGGCGGCGAGATCCCCGTCACCGAAACCGGCGGGATCGGCGAGATCGCCATCCGCGGGCACAACGTCATGAAGGGCTACCGGAACCGGCCGGAGGCGACGGCGGCCGCGATGCGCGGCGGCTGGTTCCGCACCGGCGACCTTGCAACGGTCGACGAGGACGGGTTCTACTACATCGTGGACCGTAAGAAGGACATGATCATCCGCGGCGGCTACAACGTGTACCCGCGGGAGATCGAGGAAGTGCTCTACGAGCACCCGGCGGTCCTTGAGGCGGCGGTGGTGGGGACCCCGCACCCGTCGCTCGGCGAGGAGGTCTGCGCCGCCGTCACGCTGCGCCCCGGCGCGGTCTGCACCTCGCAGGAGCTGCGCGATTACGTGAAGGAGCGGGTCGCCGCCTACAAGTACCCACGGCACGTGTGGCTCACGGACGGGCTGCCCAAGGGCCCCACCGGCAAGCTGCTCAAGCGCGAGATCACGATCCCGGCGGACGTGCTGTCAGCGACGGCGGCGCGGTCATGAGCGCCGATCCGGCGGACGCCGCTTCACCCGGCGCACAGGAGTCCGCGGCCGCGCTTGACTTGCTCCTCACGCAGGCGGCCCTCGGCCCGCTCCAGCGGTTCTTCCCCGGGCGCTCCGCGCTGCGGTTCGCCGCGGTGCTCGCCAGCCGCCCCGGCCTGGTGGCCGGGCGGGCCTCGAGCCTGGCCGCGGAACTCGCCCGCGTGGCGGGCGGCGACTCCGCCATCGCGCCGGCCGCAAAGGACCGCCGCTTCACCGACCCAGCGTGGACGGGCAACCCGGTGCTGCACCGGGTCATGCAGGCCTACCTCGCGACGGGCGCCGCCGCCCGCGACCTCGTTGAGTCGGCGCCGCTCGACTGGCGCGACGCGGAGCGGATCCGGTTCGTGGTGGGCAACCTGGTGGACGCCCTCGCGCCGAGCAACAGCCTGCTGCTGTCCCCCGAGGCGTGGAAGGCGGCGATCGACTCAGGCGGCGGCAGCATCGTGACCGGGGCCAGGCACCTGGCCGGCGACCTGGCGGCCCCGCCGCGGGTGCCGTCCATGGTGCCGCCGGACGCCTTCACGGTCGGCACCGACCTGGCGGCGTCCCCGGGCTCGGTGGTGCTGCGCACTCCGGTCTACGAGCTGATCCAGTACCAGCCGGCGACGGAGACGGTCCGCGAGCTGCCGCTGCTGATCGTTCCGCCGACGATCAACAAGTACTACATTCTCGACCTCGCGCCCGGCCGGAGCATGATCGAGTACCTGACCGGCCAGGGGCAGCAGGTGCTCGTGATGTCCTGGCGCAACCCGGACGAGCGGCACGCCGCGTGGGGCTTCGGCAAGTACACCGAGGCCATCATCGAGGCAATGCAAGCGGTGGCGGCCATCTGCTCGGCGGACGCCGTGCACCTGCTCGCCGCCTGCTCAGGCGGCATCCTGGCCAGCCTGACCGCCGCGGTGCTCGCGGACCGGTCCCGGGCGTCGGCCGCGGCCGGCGCGGCCGACGACAACCCGCAGCTGGCGAGCCTGACGCTCCTGGTCACCATGCTCGATCAGGCTCGTACCGACGCCGTCGGCGCCCTCGTGGACGAGTCCACGGCGCAGGCCGCGATCGCCGCCTCGGCGAGGAAGGGGTACCTGGACGGGCGCAGGCTCGCCGAGATCTTCGCCTGGCTGCGCCCTGGCGACCTGATCTGGAACTACTGGGTGAACAACTACTTGCTGGGCCGCGAGCCCGCCCGGTTCGACATCCTGTTCTGGAACGCCGACACCACGCGGATGACCGCGGGCCTGCACCGCGACTTCGTCCATACGGCACTGGACAATGCGCTGGCCAGTCCCGGCGGGCTCACCGTTCTCGGCACCGAGATCGACTTGTCCCGTGTCGACCTGGACAGCTACGTGGTGGCGGGAGTGGCCGACCACATCTGTCCCTGGCAGTCCTGCTACCGCAGCGCCCAGCTGCTCGGCGGCAAGCCCCGGTTCGTGCTGTCCAGCAGCGGGCACATCGCGGCGCTCGTCAACCCGGCAGACAACAAGAAGTCCGGCTACCAGGTCAGCGACGACGTCACCGCGGACGCGGAGTCGTGGCAGCGCACGGCACCCGCCGAACGGGGATCGTGGTGGCCGGACTACGCCAGCTGGCTGGGGGCAAGGTCCGGCGGCCAGGTCCCGGCGCCGCCCGAGCTGGGCGACAAGCGCTACCCGGTCATCGAGCCCGCCCCTGGTAGTTACGTGCGCGTCGCATGAGGGGGCGGCAAGCGGACCGGGTCACCACGGTGGCCGTCGGTGACCGCCGGCTGCGCGCCGCGATCCGCCCCGGCACCGGCGGCGGCCCGCCGCTCGTCGTGTGCAACGGCATCGGCACCCCCCTCGAGGCGCTCGAGCCGTTCACCAGCGTCCTCGATCCCGCGATCGAGGTGGTGCGGTTCGACGTGCCCGGAGTGGGGGGCTCGCCAGCGCCGCGGCTGCCCTATACCATCCATTGCCTCGCCAGGCTCGCCGCCCAGATGCTCGGCGAGCTCGGGTACGACCGCTTCGACGCCTTCGGGATCTCCTGGGGCGGCGGGCTCGCCCAGCAGCTCGCGCTGCAGTACCCGCGGCGGTGCCGGCGCCTCGTGCTGGCCGCCACCTCGACCGGGAGCCTGATGATCCCGGCCAGCCCCCGCGTGCTGCGGCACCTGTCATCCCCGCGCAGGCATCGGGATCCCGCGCACGCCGCGCGGATCGCGGGGACCATCTACGGCGGCGCGCTCCGTGACCATCCCGAGCTGGCCGAGCCGATCACGCTCGCTATCCCGAGACCGGTATCCCGGCGCGGTTACCTCTACCAGCTCACGGCGTCCGCCAGCTGGACCAGCCTCCCGGTACTGCGGCTCATCAGGCAGCCGGCGCTGATCCTGGCGGGCGACGACGACCCGATCATCCCGCTGGCCAACGCCAGGCTGATGGCCGCGCTGCTGCCCGACGCCCGGCTGCACGTCTACCCGGACGGTCACCTGGGCCTGCTCACCAGGGCCGCCGAGCTCGCCCCCGTGGTCAGCGATTTCCTCCTCTCCGTTGCACAGGCCGCGCGGCGCGCGGTGCAATAAGTGACATGACCGCGTCAACGTCGATGAGTCATCACGAGGCGGTGGCGAGCATCATCGCCGCCGCCAGGACCAGCCTGCCTGAGCTGGTGGAGCGGGTCGCGCACCGCATTCGCACGGAGATCCCGTGCTACGCGGCCGGGGATGTCGTCGCGCCGGCCGACCTGCGCGCGTCGGTGCGGGCCAACGTCGACTACATCCTCGACAGCCTGACGGGCACGGCGCGGGCCAACCTCAGCGCGCCCGACGCGACCGGCCGCACCCGGGCGGCCCAGGGCGTGCCGCTCGCGGAGATGCTCACCGCCTACCGGGTGGGCGTCGCCGAGCTGTGGTCGGCGCTAGTCACCGCCGCGCGCGGGCTGCCTGACGTGCCCGCCGACGACGTCATCGAGCTCGCGGGAGCGGTCTTCGCTGCGCAGAACACCTACAGCGACGCCGCGCTCGCCGCGTACCGCGACGAGTCCAGGGAGATCCTGCGCACGCAGGAGCGCGAGCGGGCGGCCCTGGTCGAGGTGATCCTCACCGGCGCCGCGGCGAAGGGCACCCTGTGGGAGGTCGCCAACGCCCTGCGACTGCCGCTCGACGGCGCTTTCCTCGTGATCGCGGCGGAGACCGAACCCGGCCACGACCCGATCCCGCGCGCGGAATCGGCCCTCGCGGTGATCGACGTCCGGTCGGTGTGGCGGCTCGACGCCGAGGTGTCCCTCGGCGTGCTGTCGCTGCCCGACCGGACGCGGAACAGGGCCGTCCTCACCGTGCTTGACAAGCACGCGACGCACCGGATCGGCGCCAGCCCGGTCTTCGGCGAGCTGCATCAGGCGGGCTGGGCGCTGCAGCTCGCGCGGCTGGCGCTCGGCAGCAACTCCGGGGACACCGGGGTAGCGCAGTTCCGCGACAGCCCGATCGACATCCTGGTCGCGGCCGCGCCGCATGCTGCCCTCGAGACGGCACGCGCGGTGCTCGGCGGCCTGCTCGAGCTGCCCGAGGAAGAGCTTGACCTGCTGCTCGGCACCTTCGAGGCGTGGGTGCGGGCGAGCGGCTCCGCCAACGCCGCCGGCGCCGAGCTCTTCTGCCATCCCAACACCGTCCGCTACCGGCTGCGCCGCATCGAGGCCGGCACCGGCCGGGTCCTCGCCAACCCCGGTGATGTGGCTGAGCTCGTCACCGCCGTCCGCGCCTGGCGCGAACTACCGCATTCCTAGTCGCCGACGCCGCAAAGGTCACCCATCGAGGGTGATGTCCGTAGCTGGCCTGGAATGTGATGCTGCGCGCAGGAGGCCGGCACGGGGCTGGTCTCAACTTCTTCGTCCCGACCCGCATCAATCTGTCAGACGAGGAAGGAGCCAAACTCCGTGAGGTCTTCGGCCTGGGAGACTGACGCTTCCTCTCGTGGCGTCCCCGGGCAGTTTGCTGAGGCGTCGGACCGGACGCTGATCTTCGGGCTCGATGGGGCGGGCCGGATCGTCGACCATGACCGGCTCGCAGCGGGCCTGATTAACGGCGTGCGCGAATCGCTGCTCGGCATGGAGTTTGCCAGCCTGATTCCCGACCCATTGCAGGCGGAGTGGTTTGGGAAGCATCTGGACGCCGTACGCTCTGGCCGCGACGTAACCATAGTGATCAATGTCGAAACTGCCTGGACAGGGCGGACCGACGCGGTTGTCACGCTTCAGCCGGTTAGCTCAAGTACGGGCCTGGTGGCGCGGGTGAGCGTCCGGATCGCGTCGCCGACGGCAGGACGTTTCGCTGACACGCAAGTCATGCAGCACGCTCTGCTCGATGCCCCGATCAGCCGGACTGGCGGCGGGCTGGGTATCGATGAGGTCGCCCCGGCGCTGACTAGTGTCGTCGTTCCGCACTTTTGCAATGTCGGGGGGCTACTCGTACGCGAGAGCCTGTTCGCCGGCGATGAGCTTGCCGCGGCCCCGCTGGACGGGTCGCTGCTGTTGCGGCGGATGACGGTGAAGACGGAGAACCGCGATCCGCGCTGGAGTGCCGGTTTCCCGGCCGGGGAACTGCTGTACTACCCGAGCGACAGCTTGTATTCGCAGTGCATCGCCTCGCGTGAGCCGGTTATCGAGGCATCGGTGACCGGTGAGCGAGGCCCCCGTGTTGCCCGAGCCTGGCAGCAGCGGCCGGTAGTGGAGGAGTTGCTGACCGATGCATCGTTGCTGTTCCTGCCGCTGGTGGCCCGCCGGGTCGTGCTCGGGGTCCTGGTCTGTATCCGGAAACCGGGATACCGGCGCTTCGGCGCCGATGATGTCCGGATCGGCGAGGAGTTCGCCGAGCGGGCGGCGGTGTTTATCGACAATGCCCGCCATTACAGCCGCGAGCGCGCCACGGCCCTGACCCTGAAGCGAAGTCTTACCCGCGTCCACCTCGCGCTTGCCGACTTGGCCGGGGCTACGACGCTCATGCAGGAGATCGACGAGGCGCTGCGGCGCCGGCCCGGCCAGGAGACACCGGCAGGTGAGCCTGAAGCACTGCGAGACCGCCTCGCAGAAGAGCGCGGTTCCAGAGCCCCGAGAGCAGCGGCGCTGACCGCGGCGGAGCTGCGCCTGCTGCCACTACTAGCCACGCACCTGACCTTCCCCGAGATCGCCGCCGAGCTGTTCCTGTCCTACAACACCATCAAGTCGCAGGCCCTATCCCTGTACCGCAAGCTGGGCGCCTCATCACGGAACCAGGCGGTCGCCCAGGCCCGGGCGCTGGGCCTCATTGAGACTAGCGCGAGCCTTCAGGTTTTCGGCGTGATGAATTCCGCTCGGCCACGAGGCGCAACGGTGCTCTGACGCCGGCGCAGGCCCGTGTCGCCTAACCGTGTCGCACATGAAGCTTCACCCGGATCACGTGATGACGCTCCGTACCACTCCGGTCTAGCGTCGGTAGCAAGCCACTGGACGGTTCCCGGCAAGAGCGTGATGATCCCAGCGGTCGTACGCAGCCGCGCCGGGCAACGAGAAGCATCGTGGCCGAGCTGCCACGTTGCGACCTGCTTAACACAGGCCCGGGCCTGAGCCCGGCGGGCAATGAGGAAGGCACAGCCGTGACACACGGTAACGCTCCTGGCAGTGACACAACGGATCCCGCCCTGGCCGCCCGGGTGCGGGACATGATGCCCCAATTGAAGGCGGAGCTGGCGGAGCTGGTAGCGATTCCGTCGGTCTCCGAGACCGGCTTCCCCGCGAGCTCGCGGCCGGAGCTGCTGCGAGCGCGCGATGCGGTGGCCACTCTTTTCCGGGATGCCGGCTGCGAACAGATCAGCTCGCTGGACCTGCCGGACACCGCGCCGGTGGTGATCGCCGAGATTCCCGCGCCGGAAGGCGCCCCGACGGTCCTGATGTACAGCCATTACGACGTCGTCCCGACCGGTGACCTGTCGCTGTGGCACTCACCGCCGTTCGAGCCGGCCGAGCGCGACGGCGCGATCTTCGGGCGGGGCACCGCGGACACCAAGTCGAACATCCTCGCGCACATCGGCGCGCTGCGGGCGTGGGGCGGCCGTCCGCCGGTCGGCGTGAAGGCCGTGATCGAGGGGATGGAGGAGGTCGGCGGCGGGGCGGTGACTACCTATCCGCCGCAGGACCCGGAGATGTTCCGCGCCGACGTGATGATCATCGGTGACATGGGCAATGTCCGTCCCGGTGTGCCCACGCTCACGGTGGCGCTGCGCGGCATGGCCAACGTGACCGTCGAGGTGCGCACGCTAGCGTCGGCCAAGCACAGCGGGCTGTACGGCGGGGCGGCGCCGGATGCGCTGCTGGCGCTGATCCGGGCGCTGGGCACGCTGCATGACGAGCGGGGCGACGTCGCGGTGGACGGGCTGCGCCGGGAGGAGTGGGCCGGCGCGAGCAACACCGAAGAGGAGTTCCGCGCCCTGGCCGAGGTGGTAGACGGGCAGCCGCTGATCGGCACCGGCAGCCTCGGCTCCCGGGTGTGGTCCGGGCCGGGGATCACCGTCATCGGGATCGACGTCCCGTCGGTCGACGACGCGGTGAACGCCGTCTCGCCCTATGCGCGCGCGAAGCTGAACTTGCGGGTCCACCCGGAGCAGGATGCCGGGGAGGCACAGGCCGCGCTGATGCGGCACCTGACGAGCCAGCTGCCGTTCGACATCCGGCTCGAGGTGCATCCGGGGGCGACGGGAAACGGCTTCGCGGCCCGTACCTCGAGCCCGGCCTATGCGGCGGCGCGGGCGGCCTGGTCGGCCGCGTGGGGCGCGGAGACGGTGACGATCGGCGCCGGCGGGTCCATCCCGCTGGTCAACGCGCTCCAGCAGGCGGTGCCGGACGCCGAGATCCTGCTGGCCGGCACCGCCGATGGCTTCGCGAACATCCACGGGCCGAACGAGCGGGTCCTGCTGGATGAGTTCGAAAAGGCAACACTGGCGGAGGCCGACCTCCTCGGGCGGCTGGCCGCCGCCCGCGGCGACGGACACCACTGATGAGCAGTCAGGCCGCGGCCCCGGCGGTCGAGGCCAAGAAGGGACGCGGCGGGTTCCAGCGGGTACTAGACCTGATCGAGCGGGTCGGCAACAAGGTGCCGCACCCGGCGATCATGTTCCTCTCGCTCTGCGTGGCGGTCATCGTCTTGTCGCAGATCCTTTACCTGGCCGACGCCCGCATCACCACCGAGGTGGTCAAGCCGCCGCCGGCCGCGGTGCAGCAGGAGTACGTCGGCGGGTCGGTGGAGCCGGCCTATCAGCTGCCGGCCGAGCCGGCGCCGGCCGCTTCCTACCACGTGGTGCACGAGACGGTGCGGGTCGAGGGCCTGCTGACCATCCCGGGGATCCGGTACCTGTTCACGTCGTTCGTGAGCAACTTCATGGGGTTCACCGCGATGGGCATCATCCTGATCATCATGATCGGGGTGGGGGTGGCCGAGATCTCCGGGCTGATCGCCTCGCTGATCCGCAAGCTGGTGGCCAGGGCACCGCCGTGGTCGCTGACCTACATCATCGTGTTCCTCGGCGTGATCTCCAGCATCGCCTCCGACGCGGGCTACCTGGTGCTGATCCCGCTGGGCGCGGTCGCGTTCAAGAGCGTCGGCCGTCATCCCCTCGCCGGCATAGCGGCGGCATTCGCCGGCGTGGCCGGCGGCTTCGGCGTCAACGTCCTCATCACCCCGCTGGACGCGGTACTCACCGAGATCACCAACGAGTCCATCCATCTCGTCCAGCCCGGACGGTCGATCGACCTGGTGGCGAACTTGTGGTTCGGCATCGGTTCCACGGTGCTGCTCACCTTCGTGCTCACCTTCGTCACGGCGCGGCTGGTCGAGCCGCGGCTCGGCGCCTACGACCCGGCGCTGGCCCCCACGGGCCAGGAACGTCCCGATGAGCCGGACGCCCTGGACGGCATCTCGGCGGAAGCCGACGCACGAGGCCTGCGCTGGGCCGGATTCGGGCTGCTCGGCGTGGTGGCGCTGATCCTGCTGCTGACGCTGCCGCCCGGCGCCCCGCTGCGCGACCCGGTGACCGGCTCCATCATCGGCACCTCACCGTTCATGGACAGCCTGATCGTGATGATCTCGCTGGCGTTCTTCGTTGCCGGGCTGGCCTACGGCCGCGCCACCGGGACCGTCAAGACCAGCGGCGACGTGATCAACGCGGTCACCAAGTCGTGGGCGGGGCTGGCCGGACTGCTGCTGCTGTTCCTGCTGATCGCCCAGTTCATCGCGTACTTCAACTACTCCAAGATCCCGGAGGTCGCCGCCGCCTGGCTCGGCGACACCATCGAGAACTCCAGTGTCGGCGGCGTGTGGCTGCTGCTCGCGGCGATCGCGATCACCGCGGTGGTCAACATCATCATCCCGCAGGCGATCGCCAAGTGGGCGCTGCTGGCGCCGATCTTCATCCCGCTGTTCCTGCGGCTCGGCATCGCGCCGGCCACGGTGCTGGCCGCCTACCGGGTGGGCGACTCGCCAGGGAACATCATCACCCCGATCATGGCCTACTTCCCGCTGATCGTGGTGTTCGCGTCCCGCTACGACAAGCGGTCAGGGATCGGCACCGTGATCGCGCTGATGCTGCCGTACTTCGTTGTGCTGACCATCGTCTGGACGCTGTTCTTCGTGGTCTGGTACCTGCTCGGCATCCCCTTCGGGCTCGGCGCCTGAGCCTGGCACAGCTGGCGGAGACACGGGAAGCAGGCACATGACGAGCGGGGCCACGGAGCGGAACGGCCGGTACGTGTCGACCGGTCACCTGCCGTCGCCCCGGCAGGTCCAGGCCACCATCGACGAGGCATACGGGAAATACCGCCAGGAGACCAGCGGAGAGAATTCCCGGACGTACCCGGCGCTCGCCGGTGTCCCCGGAAACCTTTTCGGCATTTGCGTGGCTGGCATCAACGGCAGCGTCTACCGGGCCGGGGACACCGGGCACAAGTTCACGATCATGAGCGTGGCCAAGCCGTTTACCTTCGCCCTGGTGTGCGAGGTGCTCGGGGACGAACAGGTCAGGCAGCAACTCGGGGTGAATGCGACAGGGCTGGCGTTCGACTCCGTAGCCGCGGTCGAGCGCAGCCCGGACGGGCGATCGAATCCGATGGTGAACGCCGGGGCCATCGCCGCGGTAAGCCTGGTGCCGGGCGACAGCAGCGCGGCGAAATGGCTGTTCATCGCCGAGGGGCTGTCCCGGTTCGCCGGCCGTGACCTGGCGCTGAGCGAGGAGGTCTACGCCTCCGCCGCGGCGGCCAACCACCGCAATCGCGCCATCGCGAACTACCTGGCCAGCCGGGGCCGGATCTACTGTGACCCGGGCGCGGCCGTCGACCTGTACACCCGGCAGAGCTGCCTGCTGACCAGCGCCGAGGACCTCGCGGTGATGGGCGCCACCCTGGCCGACGGGGGGGTCAATCCGGTGACCGGGCGGCGGGTGGTCACCCCGGCCGTCTGCCGGCATGCGCTCGCGGTCATGGCCACCGCCGGGATGTACCAGACCTCTGGCGACTGGCTTTTCGACGTCGGGGTGCCGGGGAAGAGCGGGATCGGCGGCGGGATCGTGGCCGTCTCGCCCGGCAAAGGCGGCCTGGGAACGTTCTCCCCGCCCCTGGACCGGGCGGGAAACAGCGTCCGGGGACAGCTGGCGGCACGGCACCTGTCCAGGACGCTCGGACTGAGCCTGTTCGCGTCCAGCCAACAGCGCCCTTCGCGGTCCGCTGCTCAATCGCCACAGGACGCCAGGCATCCTGTCCGTCCATCCGGTGACCGGTAGCAGGCGCCGCCGTGGACCACGCCACCTTGAGCCTCGTCATCCTCGGCGTGGTCATCGCGTTGTTCGTCTGGAACCGGCTGCCCGTCGAGATCGTCGCGGTCGGCACGGCCCTCACCTTGTACTTCACCGGTGTGCTGGGGCTTCGTGAGGCCCTGGCCGGGTTCGGCGATCCGGTTGTCATCTTCATCGCTTCGCTCTTCGTGGTGAGCAAGGGGATCGACTCCACCGGCGTCACCAC
>DATBBI010000400.1:0-3835 GCA_036271115.1 Trebonia sp. | reverse complement strand
GAGGCGAGCGAGATCTTCGCCGGCTGGTTCGCGGGCGCCGCCGCCGACCCGGCGGACGGGTACACCGCCGCCGACTACGCCGAGCACATCCGCACCGAGTACAGCACCTACCGATGGCTGCTCGAGCCGCTGCTGGCCGCTGCCGGCTTCGAGATCGTCGAGGTCAGCTTCGAGCGCCGCCTCTACGGCGCCTACACCTGTGTCAAGCGGTAGGGTCCGTGATCGTGGACAGCGACGGCGTGAGCCAGTGGTTCGGCGAGTACCTCGACGTCTTCGTGGCCTGCGGCCGGGGCGAGCGCGACACCGATTCGCTGCTCGCGTACTACGGCGTTCCGTTGCTGGTCACGACCGACGAGGGGTTCTTTGCGCTGACGAGCGACGCCCAGGTTGTCGCGGTGATGCGGCAGCAGGTCGATGGGATGCGGTCGGCCGGTTACAGCCGCACCGAGGCCCTCGGCTCCGAGGTCACCGTCGTGAACTCCACGTCCGCTCTCTACCGCGGGACATACTCGTGGCAAAACAGCGACGGCGCTGAGATCCGCCGGGTCACGCTGACCTATCTGGTGACCGACGGGCCGGCGGGGCGGCGCATTTCAGCGCTGCTCGTTCACAGCCCCTGACCAGATGTCAGGCGGTCGAACAGGTCCGTGTACCGCGCGGTCATCGCCGCCACGACGTCCGCCGGGATCTCCGGGCCCGGAGGCTTGCGGTCCCAGCCGATCGCCGTGCCCCAGTCGCGCAGGTACTGCTTGTCCAGCGAATGCTGCGGGCGCCCGGGCTGGTATTCGCTCGCGGGCCAGAAGCGGGAGGAGTCCGGAGTCAGCACCTCGTCAGCGAGGACCAGGTCGCCGTTTTTCGCCCGGCCGAACTCCAGCTTCGTGTCCGCGACGATGACGCCGCGCTCCGCGGCGAGCGTGGCGCCCCGGCGGTAGACCTCGAGCGTGATCCGCTTGAGCTCGGCGGCGGTTTCCGCGCCGGTCAGGTCGACGACCTCCTGGTAGGTCATCGGCTCGTCATGCCCGGCGGCCGCCTTGGTGGTCGGGGTGAAGACTGGCTCGGGCAGCCTGGACGCCTCAACCAGACCCGGCGGCAGCGGCACGCCGGAGACCGTGCCAGTCTCGTTGTAGGAGGCGAGGCCGAGCCCGGCCAGGTAACCCCGCGCGATGCACTCGACGGGAACCATCTCCAGGCGCTCGCAGCGGATGGCGCGGCACTGCCACTCGGCGGGGACGTCGGTCGCGGAAATCACGTGATTAGGCGTGACATCGGTGAGGCGGTCGAACCACCAGAGCGACAGCTGGGTGAGGATGCGGCCCTTGCCGGGGACCGGCGTGGGCAGCACCACGTCGTAGATGGACACCCGGTCCGACGCGACGAGGAGCAAGTCGTCGCCGTCGGCGTAGACGTCGCGGACCTTTCCCGAATGAATCAGCTCCATGGCGGTCACTCCCAGTCTGACCCGGCAACGGCCTGGCCAGCGTACCTTCGCGGCGGGGCGTACGATCAGGTGCCATGGCGGTAAGCGACACTGGCGACCGCAGGGACAGCGACTACCTGCAGGTGCAGACGACCACCGACTCGCGGGCCGAGGCGATGGAACTCGCCCACGCGGCCGTCGAGGCGCGGCTGGCGGCCTGCGGCCAGGTCGCCGGTCCCGTCGCGTCCACCTACTGGTGGAACGACGAGCTAGAGCGCTCCGAGGAATGGTTCGTCTTCCTCAAGACGCCGGCCGATCGCTACGATGAACTCGCCGCGTTCCTGGCCGAACGGCACAGCTACGACGAGCCGGAGATCGTCGCCACCGCGATCGTGTCGGGCTCGGCGTCGTTCCTCTCCTGGATCAGGGACGAGACCCGTCCCCGGCCAGCGTCCGGGGTGTCAGGGACGCCCCGGGAATCCGGCGTGGACGAGGCGGCTGCGGACGAGGCGGCGCGGCAGGGCGCCGAGGGACAGATCAGAGCGGAGTGAGCGTGGGTCCCCGTGGGTTGAGCGTTCTTTCGATAGCGGGGGTCGCCGGGCTTCTCTTCGGCGTGGTCGGGTGGAAGCAGGCCGGCATCGATACGGCCGCCGCGGCGCAGGCGCCCGCCGGCACGAGCCCGCCATCCGCCGCCGCCACCGTGCCGGCGTCCGCGGCCGCGGCTGCCGGGCCGCTGCTGAGCTCCATGCCGTACGCGCCGTTCGCCTACCTGGTGTGGCCGGGGCCGGTCAGCGCCGATGGCAAGCTCGCGATGAGCCGCTGGAAACTCACGGTCACCAGGCAGGCGGGCGGCATCACGGTGCAGGCCGCGCAGGACGGTCATTCGATGGCCGCCGTCTCGCACTTCTATCCCGGCGGCGCCAAGGTGTACATACTCGACTCCGACCTGGGCGCCAACGCCCCGGGCACCACTAATGAGGGCCTGGAGGTCACGAACACGCAGGGACAGGTGCTGCCATGAGCGACGAGTCGCACCGGCCCGCCGGCTGGGCGGGCGGCCGTGGCCGGGGCTGGGCTGGCGGCCGGCTCCGCTCGCCGCTCGGGCGCCGCGACGAACAGGTGATCAGGCAGGCCACTGCACCTGACCCGGCGCCCGGCGGCCTCGACGTGGCCCCCGCCGACCTTGACCTCGCCCCCGCGGAGCTCACCCCCGCCGGCCTCGATCTCGCCCCCGCCCGCCCCGGTCTCGCCCCCGCGCCGGGGACGGGCTGGCGCAGCCGGGCCGAGCGCGCCGGGGACCTCGTCGCGGAGTGGGCCCCCGTGGCCGGCCGCGTCCTGCTGGGCCTGGTGCTGGCCTGGTTCGGTTACCACGAGCTGACATCCCCGGACCAGTGGACGGGCTACGTCCCGGTCATCAACGAGGCGTCGCAGCTGGCGATCGTCGCGGTTCTCGTGCACGGCTGGGTGCTGTTCGTGCTCGCGGTCGCGCTGATCGCCGGGATCGCGCCGCGGATCAGCGCCGCGATCGCGAGCGTCCTGCTCCTCGAGATCGTGATCTCGCTGATGGTCAGCGGCCTGTCCGACACCTCGATGCGCGACGTCGGCGTCCTCGGCCTCGCGGTCGTCCTCACCGGCTGCCGCAACCAGCGCCTCGTGCTGCGCAACTAAACCGGCGCGCTAGCGAGGCTACGGCGACGGCGGGACGTTCCAGGTCAGGATCACGGGTTCGTCATGTTCTGTGCCCAGCGTGCTGATCGTCCCCGTGTCCAGCCGGAACAGCCGCCCGCCGTCGGGCGGCAGCCGCAAGTACCTGGCGGTCAGCACCCGCAGCACGTGGCCGTGCGCGACTAGCGCCACGTCGCCGTCGCGCAGCAGCGGCGCCACCCGCCCGAGTACCCGGTCGGTCCGCTCGCCGACCTGGGAAACGGTCTCGCCGGGATGCTCCGCGTCACCAGGGATCACCCCGTCGCGCCACAGGTACCAGCCGGGGCGCTGCTCCTGGATCTGCGGCGTCGTCATGCCCTCGTATCCCCCGTAGTCCCACTCCCACAGGTCCGGATCCTGCCTGACCGGGTACCGTCCGCCCGCGCCTTCGAGGCAGGCCAGTTCCGCGGTCCAGACGGCCCGCGACGCGGGACTGGTGAATACCGCGACGATCTGCCATTTCGCCAGCATCGGCGCCAGCGACGCGGCGCTGGCGGCGCCGACCGTGGTGAGCGGGACGTCCGTCCGCCCCGTGTGCTTCCCGGCCTTGCTCCACTCGGTCTGGCCGTGCCGCAACAGGATCAGATCTCCCATGCGGTTAATCATCGCCGGCTAATCTCTTCGCGTGACCCCAGGGCGCGCGGTACGGATCATTGCGTGCGCGGTCGCCGCCGCCCTCGGCCTCGCCGTGGCTGTTGTCGCCGGCGGCCGGGC
>DATBBI010000399.1:0-7982 GCA_036271115.1 Trebonia sp. | reverse complement strand
CGGCCTCGCGTTCGGTGCGATCGCTGCCGTCGTCCTGGTGATGGCCGCCGCGTTGACGCTGCTCCCTGGCCTGCTCGGCTACGCCGGCCGGGCCATCGACCGGTTCAAGGTGCCCCGCCTGCACAGCACGCCCGACCCCGGCGCACGCACCGGCTGGTACCGCTGGAGCCGAGTGATCCAGCGTCATCCCTGGCTGTCCGGGAGCATCGCACTCGCGATCCTGCTGACCATGGCGATCCCGGTGTTCTCGCTGCAGATGCTGTTCACCGACGCAGGCAACGACCCCACGACGGTGACGACGCGCCGGGCCTACGACCTGCTCGCCGACGGCTTCGGCCCCGGCTTCAACGGGCCGCTGGTGCTAGTCGCGCAGGCAAGCTCGCCGGCCGACGCCGCGGCGCTCCAGGCCTTGGAGACGAGGCTTCCCTCCGTCGCCGACGTCGCCAGCGTGCAGACGGTCGCCGCGACCTCCGGCACGCGCGTGATCCAGGTGACGCCTCGGACCTCACCGCAGGACACCGCGACGTTCGCGCTGATCAGCACTCTGCGCGACAGGACGATCCCGGCCGCCGAGCGAGGCACCACGCTGCGGGTATACGTCGGCGGCGTCAGCGCCACGAACGCGGACTTCACCGCGGCCGTCATAGCCAAGCTTCCCTGGTTCCTGCTCACGATCATCGGTCTCAGCTTCCTGCTGCTCGTGGTCGCGTTCCGCAGCCTGCTGATCCCCGCGACCACCGCGGTGATGAACCTGCTCGGCGCGGCCGCCGCGTTCGGCGTGCTGACCGCGTTCTTCCAGTGGGGATGGGGAACCAGCGCGTTCGGGATGGGCGCGGCCAGCCCGGTCGAGGCGTTCCTGCCCGTGTTCATGATCCCGATCCTGTTCGGCCTGTCCACCGACTACCAGGTATTCCTGGTCAGCCGGATGAACGAGGAATGGGTCCGCAGCCGGGACAACCGGCGCGCCGTCCGCGCCGGGCAGGCCGGGACGGCCAGGGTCATCACCGCGGCAGCCACGATCATGATCTGCGTGTTCGTGACGTTCTCGCTCATGGGCAACCGGGACATCGCCGAGTTCGGCATTGCCCTCGCGGCCGCGGTCGCACTGGATGCGTTCATTCTTCGGACGACCCTGGTGCCGGCCGTGATGCACATGCTCGGCAACGCCAACTGGTCACTGCCTGGCTGGCTCGACCGTCGGCTTCCCCACCTGGCCATCGAGCCCTCGGCGCCCTCCTCGGCCCGAGCCTGCCCGGACCTGCCAGCCCGGACCTGACGGCGCTCATGGCCCTGTGATCGCGGCTCGCTGCGTTGGTGCATTCGCGATAGTCGGCTCTATCGGGGTAGGCAGATGGTATGCAGGCAGACCACGGCGGAACTGCCCCGGACGTTAAGGACGACCCGGGCGCGGAGCAGCAGGAGGGCCGGCCGCGCCGCTGGTCGCGCCTGCGGCTCTGGCTGCCGCACCTGGTCAAGCCGCTGCGGCGCGGCGTACTGCTCTTCATACTGCTGCTGGTCGTCGAGTACCTCGTCGTTCCCGAGCTGGTGGGCGCCAGCAAGGACCTTTACCTGCTCGGCCAGGTGAACGCGGCCTGGCTCGCCGCAGGGGTCATACTCGAGGGCCTGTCGCTGTTCTGCTACGCCGTGCTGACCAAGGTGCTGCTGCCGCCGGGGCCCAAGCCCAGCCTGTCCGTGCTGTTCAGGATCGACCTGTCCGCCGCGGCCGTGGCGCACGTCATCCCGGCCGGCACGCTAGGGACCGCGGCGCTGGGGTTCAAGCTGTTCACCGACGAGGGCATCTCCGGCAATGACGCCGGGGTGATGATGGCGGCCAAGGGCCTCGGCTCGACCGTGGTGCTGAACGTGCTGCTGTGGGTGGCACTCGTGATCTCCATCGCGCTGGCCGGGTTCCAGCCCATTTACGGGACGGTCGCCATCATCGGGACCGTGGTGCTGCTGGCCGTCGCGGCCCTGGTGTTCGGCGTGACAAGGGGCGCCGGGAGGGCTTCCCGGATTCTGCGCGTGGGCGCCGACAAGATCCCCGGCCTGAGCGGAGAGCGCGTCGAGCACGCCATCCTGGACGCCGCCAGGACGTTCGGCACGATGGCCCGCGACAAGCGCGTGCTTTCTCTGGCCCTGCTGTGGGCCTCCCTCAACTGGCTCCTCGACGCGGCCTCGCTGTGGTGTTTCGTGGCCGCGTTCGGGAAGCTGGCTAATCCGGTGGAGCTGTTCGCTGTCTACGGGATCGCCAACGTGGCGGGCGCGCTCCCGATCACGCCGGGCGGCCTCGGGGTCGTCGACTCGCTGACGCCGCTGCTGCTGGTCGGCTTCGGCGTCACCCGCAGCGTGGCAACATTGGGCGTCATCGCCTGGCGGCTCGTCAACTTCTGGCTGCCCATCCCGACCGGTGCTCTCGCCTACCTGTCGCTGAAGGTAAAGCCCCGGGCCGGCCTGCGCGCTATGCGATCAGCGATCTCCGGCATGCTGCCTACCGTCGAGAAGGAAGACGACAGCCCCGACCCGCCTGCCGAGGACGATTCCGGCTAGCCGAGGTCGATGAGCGCCAGTCCGATGTCGGGCCGGAGCGTCTTGCGCAGCTGCGCGGGCGTCTCCCGCACCATCACTTCCAGGGTCGGCCAGACATGGCCTTCTAGCAGGTGCCCGCCGCGGGTGGTGCCGTCGGACAGGCCGAGTACGGCGTGCAGGTGCGGCTGCGGCCGGTCCGCCTCGCCGTCGCCGCCGGGCCCGAGCGCGATGTCCCCGATCAGTGACAGCACCTCGCACTGCTGGCCTACCGTGATGCGCCGGTAGTCCTTCGAAGCGCGGTCGAACCAGCCGACGACCGCCTGCTCGAATGCCCCGACCGCGGTCACCTGGGCCGCGGAGAT
Source organism: Trebonia sp. (assembly GCA_036271115.1). Taxonomy (GTDB): domain Bacteria; phylum Actinomycetota; class Actinomycetes; order Streptosporangiales; family Streptosporangiaceae; genus Trebonia. Next base: position 5,094 of record DATBBI010000399.1, on the reverse strand, counting down.
CCCCTCGCTCGCTGCCCAGCCCGTCAGCGCGGACACGGCCTCCTCGCCCTGGTCGAGCACCACCACGTACGTCACGGTCGTGCCCTCCGCCACCAGCTTCGCCCTCATCGCTGCCTCCCTCGTCCCCGCCGAGAGGAGCGCTACCCGATGCGTAGGCTGCTAGTCATGGCAGATATCCGGCTGGGCACGGCGGGGTGGACCGACAAGACGCTGATCGACTCCGGCTGGTACCCCAAGGACGCGAACACGCCGGAGAAGCGGCTGCGCTACTACGCCAGCCAGTTCCCGCTGGTCGAGGTGGACTCCACGTACTACGCGCTGCCCGCCGAGCAGACCGCGGCGACATGGCGGGACAGGACCCCGGCGGAGTTCACCTTCAACATCAAGGCATTCAGCCTGTTCACCCAGCATCCGACGCCGGTGAAGGCGATGCCCGCGGACCTTCGCGAAGCCGCGGCCGGCGAGACGGGCAAGGAGCGCGTCTACTTGAAGGACGTGGACCCGGCGGTGACCGGCCAGGCGTGGGACCGGTTCTTCGCCGCCCTTGAGCCGTTGCGCGAAGCGGGCAAGCTCGGCGCGATCCTGCTGCAGTTCCCCCCGTGGTTCCCGATCTCCCGGGCGAACAAGGACTACATCGTGGCGTGCGCGGAGCGGGCCGCGCCGCGGCGCGTGTGCGTGGAGTTCCGTAACCACACCTGGATGACCGACGACAACCAGAAGGAAACGCTGGACTTCCTGTCCCGCCACAACCTGCCGTACGTCTGCGTGGACATGCCGCAGGGGTACTCGAACTCCATCCCGCCGGTGGTGGCCGCCACCAGCGACCTGGCCGTGGTCCGCATGCACGGCCACTCAGACAAGTGGGAGAGCAAGAGCATCGCGGAGCGGTTCGGCTACCGCTACAGCGGCAAGGAGCTCGACGACTGGGCGGCCAAGGTCGCGCGACTCGCCGAGGACCCGGCCGAGACCCAGGTGGTGTTCAATAACTGCTACCGGGACTACGCCCAGGTCAATGCTCGCCAGCTCGCCGAGAGGCTCGGAATATAGATGGACATGGCGTGCGTCCCGCCGACTAAGGTGTAGGCCGTGCTAGAGCCAGGGCAAGAACCACTGCTGGAGCCGGGGCAGGAGCCACAGTCGATCGGCGCCGCCATCGAGCAGGCCGCGGAACAAGCCGCCGAGGCGCACCAGGCCGCCGCGGCGGCGAGAGCCGAGGCGCCGCAGGGGGAGGCCGGCAAGCGGGACAGCTTGTGGCGGCACCGCGACTTCATGCTGCTGTGGGGCGGCCAGACCGTCAGCGAGATGGGCTCGTCGATCACCCAGCTGGCGCTGCCGCTGACCGCGGTGGTCCTGCTCAAGGCCAGCACCTTCGAAGTAGGCCTGCTGACGTCGGCGGCGACCGCCGCCTTCGCGCTCATCGCCCTGCCGGCCGGCGCGATCGTGGACCGGCACACCAAGCGCGGGATCATGCTGGCCTGCGACGTGGCGCGGGTGCTGATCATCGGATCGGTTCCGTTGGCCTGGGCGCTCGGCGTCCTGACGATGTGGCAGCTGTACGTGGTGGCGGTGACGGCCGGGGTGGCCACCGTGTTCTTCGACGTCTCCTACCAGAGCTACCTTCCGGTGCTGCTCAAGCCGGAGAACCTGATGGACGGCAACGGCAAGCTGGGCGCCACCCAGGCGTTCGCCCAGTTCACGGGTCCAGGCCTGGGCGGCGGTCTGGTGGGGGCGGTGGGCGCGGCCACGGCGATGTGGGCGGACGCCATCTCGTACGTGGTGTCGGTGGCGTCGCTGTTCGGCATCAGGACCAGGGAACAGCGCGTCGAGACGCCGCCAGAGCACCGGAACCTGCGGGCGGAGATCGCCGAGGGCCTGAAGTTCGTGGTCAAGCATCCGATCCTGCGCAAGATCGTCGCCTGCACGGGAACGTCGAACCTGTTCAGCACCATGGCCATGGCCATCGAGATCGTCTTCCTCATTCGCGTGCTGCACGTCCATCCCGCCTACACCGGTCTGCTGTTCGCGTTGAGCGCGATCGGCGGCATCGCCGGCGGGATCTTCGCCGGGCGGCTCGCCCGCCGCATCGGCTCGGCGCGCATCATCTGGTTCTCCGTCCTCGTCTTCGGCCTGCCGCAGTTCCTGCCGGCGCTCGCCCAGCCGGGCTGGTCGGTGGTGCTGTTCCCGATCGGCTACGCCTCCTTCTTCTTCTGCGGCGTGGTCTACAACGTCGCGCAGGTCAGCTACCGCCAGTCGGTCACCCCGCCGCAGCTGATGGGCCGGATGAACGCGGCCGTCCGGTGGATCGTGTGGGGCACCATGCCGCTCGGCGCCATCATCGGCGGCGCGCTCGGCTCCACGATCGGGATCCGCCCCACCATATGGATCGGCCTCATCGGCAGCTGGGCCGCCGGCTTCTGGGTCTACTTCTCCCCGCTCCGCAAAATGCGCGACATCCCCACCCAGTAACTGTGCGGTCCAACTTTCCATCAGTTCGGTGACTTCCCATCGGTTATGACCACTTTGCTGTCCGGATTGCCCGATTTATCCCCACGGAACTGATGGGAAGTCGTCTCACCCACCCGCGCCCCGCGCCCGCGGCCATCTATGTATCACTTTTGGTCCCTGAATTCGGCACAAAACGGACAGCAGAGGGACCGAAAGTGATGCGAAGACGACGGGTAATGCGGACTTGCTCTCAGTAATCATGAATTCCGTTTTGCGGACCGACCGGCGCGGCTTAGACGGCGCCGCCGCCGAGCTGTACGTCCGGGGACAGCGTCACCGCGCATTCCAGCACGCCCGCGTGCACGAACGCCTGCGGCAGGTTGCCGCGCAGCTGCCGCTGGTGTACGTCAAACTCCTCCGTGTACAGCGCGGCGGGCCCGCAGGCGCCCCGGTTGCGCTCGAACCAGTGCGCCGCGGCCACCGGATGGCCGCGCGCGTGCTCGACAAGCGCCATCCAGAACCCGCACAGCAGGAACGCCCCCTCCGCCTGGTCCAGCGGCCGCGCGTCGTGCCGGAACCGGTACACGTACCCGTCGGCGGCCAGCTCCCGCTGCACCGCGTCGATCGTCGCGACGTTCCGCGGATCGTCGAGGGGCAGCCCGCCGCGGATCAGGGGGACGAGCAGCGCGGCGTCCACCCGCTCGTCGTCCGGCGCCCGCTGCCACCGCCCGGACGGGTGAACGCAGTCGCCGAGGCTGGCCAGGATGGCGTCGGCCAGCGCGGTCCACCGCGCGGCCTCCCGCCGCCCGTGCCCGCCCGCCGGCCCTTCCGCGGCCACGGCCGCGATGGCCCGCAGCCCGGACACGCAGGCCAGCCGGGAGTGCGCCCAGCGCCGGTTGTCCAGCTCCCAGATGCCCGCGTCCGGTTCCCCCCACCGCTTCCCGATCGCCTCGGCGGCGACGGACGCCGCCTGCCAGTCCTCCTCGTCGAGCATGTCGTGCCGCGCCGCGGCGGCCAGCAGCGACAGCGACTCGCCCAGCGCGTCCAGCTGGAACTGCCCGCACACCCAGTTCCCCGCCCGCGCGGTCCCGCCGGGGAAGCCGCGCAGCCCGCGGAGCTGCCGCTCCTCGGGGATCGGCTGCCCGCTGACCGTGTACCCGGGCATCAGGTCGGGCCCGTCGGCGAGCAGCCGCTCGGTGACGAACCGCACCGCGCCGGTGAGCAGCGGATGCGGCCCGCGCGCGGCGACGGCGAGACCTGCGTAGCACTGGTCCCTGATCCACGCGTACCGGTAGTCGTAGTTGCGGCTGGCCTCCAGCCGCTCGGGCAGCGACGTGGTGGCCGCCGCCACCATCGCGCCGCTCGCGGAGGTCAGGCCGTGCAGCACGGCGTACGCGTGCCGCGCGTCGGCCACGGCGATCAGGTCGCTGCAGTCGGGCGCGACCCGCGACCAGGCCTCTTCCGTCCCCGCCCAGGTGCGGCCGGCGTCCGGTGGCTCATCGGGAAGATCACGATCAGAAATTTCCAGAACGAGCTCGTGCGTCGCCCCCTCCGCCAGCTCGATCGTCATGCGCAGCCCGCCGTCGACGGGCCGTGCCTTGGCGGCGCCCGACCAGCGGAACCGCGTCGTGCCGCTGCGCCCGGTCCAGATGCCCCCGTGCCGTTCCACGGCCATGGCGCGGCCGCGCCCGTACCCGCCCCGCACGTCGAGGAACACCGTGGCTTTGGCCGGCCCGTCTACCGCCTCGATACGGCGCAGCAGCACCGCCCGGCGGGGGTCGGCCGGCAGGGCGAGCGCCTCCCGGCACTCGATCGCGGACGAGCCGACCCACCGGCTGTGCCAGATCAGGGTGCCGTTCTCGTAGTAGCCGCCCCACACGTGCCAGGGATCGGCGGGGGCGACGGTGTACCGGCCCGGGCCGCCGAGCAGCTCGCTGAACGCGGCCGGACTGTCCCAGCGCGGCACGCACAGCCATGCGATAGAGCCGTCCGGCGCGATCAAGGCACCGCGCTCGCCATCGGCGACGAGCGCGTACTCGCGCAGCACGCGGGGAGTGACGAGGGTCTCAGTCATGTCGTTGCGGCTTCCCTCGTTTGGGATGCCTCATGCCAGGAAGTAGGCCTCTCATGACTCAGACAGTCGTGATCACCGGCGCCAGCGCGGGTATCGGCCGTGCCACGGCGCGGCTTTTCGGACGCCGTGGGGCCAATGTCGCGCTGGTCGCGCGCGGCGAGGCGGGCCTGGAGGGTGCCGCCCGCGACGTGGAAGCGGCGGGCGGCAAGGCACTGCCGATCCCCGCCGACGTCGCCGACTTCGACGCGGTGCAGCAGGCCGCGGACCGGGCGGAAAGCGAGCTCGGCCCCATCGACGTGTGGGTGAACGTCGCGTTCACCTCGGTCTTCGCGCCGTTCACGGAGATCAAGCCCGAGGAGTTCAAGCGCGTCACCGAGGTGTCCTACCTGGGGTTCGTGTACGGGACCAAGGCGGCGCTCGCCGTGATGCTGCCTCGCGACCGCGGCACGATCGTGCAGGTCGGCTCCGCGCTCGGTTACCGGGCCATCCCGCTGCAGTCGGCGTACTGCGGCGCCAAGCACGCCATCAACGGGTTCACCGAATCGGTGCGCACCGAACTGCTGCACGACCACAGC
>DATBBI010000398.1:0-3299 GCA_036271115.1 Trebonia sp. | reverse complement strand
TGCCGGCGAGCCGGGTCAGCATGCCGCGCAGCGACTGGTTCTGCTGGTCGCCGACGAACCCGGTGCGGCCCGCCTGGAAGAAGTTGCCGTCGATCCACCAGTATTTCGACGGGCCGGGCAGCACCGCGAACCCGATGATGACCGTGACGGCGAACACCGCGACGGCCACCGCCGCCTGCCGGAACCGCCTGGTGAGCACCAGGTAGACGATGAACAGCAGCGGCACGAGCTTGATGGCCGCCGCGAGGCCGGTGGCCGCGCCCTTCCACCAGCGGTGGTCGGGCTGGCACAGGTCCCACACCACGAGCGCCATCAGCACCAGCTCGACCTGGCCGAGGAACAGCGCGCGCTGCACCGGCTCGGTCCAGAACACCAGTCCGGTGAGCAGCAGCGTTGCCCCGGCCCGCGCCATCGGCTGCCAGCCAAGCTCGCGGAACGCGATCCAGATCGTCGCCGTCAGCGCCACCGTGCTCACCGCCGCCACCAGCGCCACGAGCGCGTGGAACGGCACGACAGAGCCGACCGCGAACAGCAGCGCAGCGAACGGCGTGTAGGTGAACTGGATGCCGGGATGGTTCTCGAAGTACCAGGTGTACAGGTTGCCGGAGTGGTGCAGCGCCTGCTGGCCGCCGTCCAGGTAGACCTGCAGGTCGAAGCCCTTGAGCATGGTCGTCATCGGGTGCGTCGCCACCGCTACCAGGTAGGCGACGGCGGACACCGCAGCCACCGCGGCGCCGGTGATCAGCAGGGCACGGCTGCCGGCGCGGTCCTGCTCGCCAGCGGGATGCTTGCTGACCAGGCTGACCTGTGCTCCCATGGCCCGCAGCATACTGGTCATAGCGGAACGGGCGGAGGCGACGATGACAGATCACGTGGAGATCGAGCAGAAGTTCGACGTCGATGAGGACTTCGAGCGGCCCGACTTCGGCGCGCTGCCGGGCGTGACGGCGGCCGCCCCGGTCGTGCACCGCCTGGCCGCCACCTACTTCGACACGCAAGGCGACCGGCTCGCGGCGAACAAGATCACGCTGCGCAGGCGGACCGGGGGGACCGACGAGGGCTGGCACCTGAAGCTGCCGGCCGCCGACGGCAACCGTCAGGAACTGCACGAGCCGCTCGGCGACTCCGCGGACGTGGTGCCCGAGCGGTTCGCGTCGCGGGTGGCTGAGGTCACCGGCGGCCGCCCGCTGGCGCCGATCGCGCAGCTCGATACGGAACGTACGGTGGTGACTCTCACCCGCGACGACGGGCGTACGGTCGCCGAGGTCGCCGATGACCTGGTGACCGCGCGGCGGCTGAACGGCGCCTCGGGGGGCGGCGCGGGCCAGCCGCTGCGGTGGCGGGAGGTCGAGGTCGAGGTCCCCGAGCCTGAGCCGGAGCTGCAGCAGGCGGCGGCGGACCTGCTGCTAGCGGCGGGGGCCCGCCCGTCGGGTCAGGCGTCCAAGCTCGGCCGCCTGCTGAGCAGCTGAACACCGGGCAGCTGACTACCGGGCACAGGCCAACAGCTCAGAGGATATCCATACGTTTTTCACACGCCATCAGGCTGTTTTGCTTGCCATCCTGAGAGGAAGACTCCGCAACCCCGGCCACGAGTGAGCGACTGACATGCCTGATTCCGCGCGCAGCAGCACCCTGAACGGCACCGCACAGCCCGACATCGGCGGCGGCCGAACGCCGGCCGGCGCGGGGAGCGCCGGCGCCGCGACGGCGACGCTCGGGCGCGGCGCCGGTACCCAGCACGCCGACGGGACCCCGGTGCGGGTCCTGGTGGTGGATGACGAGCCGAGCCTGGCCGAGTTGCTCTCCAGCGTGCTCCGCTACGAGGGCTGGAGCGTGCGCACCGCGGGCGACGGCGCGGAGGCGGTCCGCACCGGGCGTGAGTTCCGCCCGGACGCGGTCGTGCTCGACATCATGCTGCCCGACTTCGACGGCATCGAGGTCATGCGCAGGCTGCGCGCCGAACTGCCCGACATCTGCGTGCTCTTCCTCACCGCGCGGGACGCGGTGGAAGACCGCGTGGCGGGGCTGACCGCCGGCGGCGACGACTACGTGACGAAGCCGTTCAGCCTGGAGGAGGTCCTGGCCCGGCTGCGCGGGCTGCTGCGCCGCGCGAACCTGGCCAAGGCGAGCAGCGAGGGCTCGCTCGCGGTCGCCGACCTGACTATGGACGAAGACGCCCGCGAGGTGCGCCGCGCGGGCGAGCTCATCGACCTGACCGCGACCGAGTTCGAGCTGCTCCGCTTCCTGATGCGCAACCCGCGGCGGGTGCTGTCCAAGGCGCAGATCCTGGACCGGGTGTGGAACTACGACTTCGGCGGCCAGGCCCACGTCGTCGAGCTGTACATCAGCTACCTGCGCAAGAAGATCGACGCGGGCCGTGACCCGCTCATCCACACCGTGCGCGGTGTGGGGTACGTGCTGAAGCCGGCTGGCTAATGCAGGCACGCGTCACCCGGTCGCGGCGGCGCTGGCGGCCAGCCCGCAGCCTCAGCGGCCGGCTGATCGCCGGCCTGGTCGCACTGCTCGCCCTCGGCTGCGCCACGGTCGGCCTGGTCACCTACCTCGCGATCCAGCGCGCCCTCATGAACGAACTCGACAACCAGCTGCAAGCCGCGACGGGCGTCGCGAACAGCTGCCTGGACCACTGGCTGGAAGCTGACGGCAATGGCGGCGACAACAGCAACGGGGGCGACAACAACGCCGCACAGCCCGCGCAGGGCACCAGCACTAGTCCCCTCATAACCCCGTACTGCGAGGGGCTGGGCACCGGGACGCTCCTCGCGTACCTGGATCACGGCCAGTGGGGCGGGTACGTCGTACCGGACAAGATCACCCTGTCGGCCGCGGACCAGGCCACGCTGGAGGCCATCACGCCGAGCCATATGCCAGGACCGAACAGCCCGCCGGCGCCGACATACACCGAGAAGCTCACCTCGGCCGACTCCGGGGGGGAGGCCTACTTGATCACCGTGGCCGCCGATCCGAGCGGGGCGACCTACGTCACCGGCCTGTCCCTCAACGGCGTCCACGACCTGCTCAAGGACGTCGCGCTGGCGGAAATCGGGGTCTTCGGCGGCGCCCTGGTGCTCGCCGGGGTGCTCGGCACCATATGGGTCCGGCTGTCGCTGCGGCCCCTGCGCCGGGTCGCCGTCACCGCGTCCCGGGTGGCCGAGCTGCCGCTCGAGTCCGGCGAGGTCGCGATGCCCAGGGGCGTGCCGGACACCGACCCGGGCACCGAGACCGGCCAGCTCGGGCTGGCGTTCAACCGCATGCTCGGGCGCGTCGAGACCGCGCTGCGG
>DATBBI010000397.1:0-5010 GCA_036271115.1 Trebonia sp. | reverse complement strand
CGGGCGGCGTCGTCTCGCTGCCGAGACCGCTGTCGTTGAAGGCACCGTGATCGTCGCTGCCGCCCGTCATCACCAGGTCCAGCGAGTTGGCTAGCTGAGTCAGCCGCGTACGTTCCGAATGATCATGATCAGGGTGGAAGACCTCAAGGCCAGCCAGGCCCGCGGCGGCCAGCCCGGCGACCACCTCATCCGCGATCTCGTACCCCGGTGAGCGGGGGTGGGCGAGGACGGGGACGCCGCCAGCGGCGCGGACCAGGGCGATCCCGCGGGCCGCGTCAGGGGCGTAGCGGCCGACGTGCGCGCGGCCGCCGTCGGCTATCCACTCGGCGGTGAAGGCGTCCGCCGGGGTGGCGACCACGCCGGCTTCGGCCAGGGCGCGGGCGATGTGCGGCCGGCCGACGACCGCGTCGCCGGCGATCGCGGCGACCTGCTCCCAGGTCACCGGGGCGCCGAGCTCCGCGAGCCGCGCGACCATCGCCCGCGCACGGTGTACCCGGTCGTCGCGGATCAGCTCCGTCTCGGCGGCGAGCGCCGGGTCGCCGGGATCGCACAGGTAGCCGAGCAGGTGCATGCTGCGGCCATTATCGAGACAGGACAGCTCCAGGCCGGGGACCAGGGTCAGTCCCGGCGGAAGCGCGGCCGCCGCCGGTGCGATGCCCGCCATCGTGTCGTGGTCGGTCAGCGCGACGACGTCGAGGCCCGCCGCGGCAGCGCGGCGGGCCACCTCGGCCGGGGGATCCGTGCCGTCCGAGGCGCTGCTGTGCACGTGCAGGTCAATACGCACGGCGGTAATCGTACTTGGGCCACCCGCCCCCGCGGCGCGCGGCGGCCGCTCAGGCGGGCAGCCGCGGCGACAGCGCGCCGAACGGCAGATCCAGGTCCTGGGTGGGATCCCGCAGATCGCGCAGCTCCAGCGGCTCGATGAGCAGCGTGCCGGCGGTGTCCGGCCAGAGCACCAGCCACAGCCAGCTGCCCGCCACCTCGCCGGCGAACACGGCCTTGTGATCCGCCTCGACCAGCCAGAGCGGGGCCTCGTGGTTCGCGACCTTGACGGTCGCGTTGGGCTGGCCGGACGCGAAGCCGTCGCCGGGATCGGGACCTGGCAGGCCGGCCAGTCCCGCGCCGAGACCGACACCCGGTTCTTCCGCGACGATCAGCAGGTCGGCGGGGCCGCCAAGCGGGTTAGGGCCGGACACCGCGACCGCCGACCCGCGGATGCCCGAGCGCTCGTCGCCCGCGCCGGTGAACCCGGTGACCAGCCAGCCCTGGGGCAGCGGCCACGGCACCCAGAATGGCACCCGCGCGTCGCTGAGCAGGCCGCCGAGCGATTCCTTCGACGGCATCCTGGCCGGCGCCAGCGGGTAGATCTCGCCGTGCAGGTCGCATCGCCACGCGCTCGACCACGCCGTCGGAGCGCGTGCTTCATTGCCGCACCGCGGGCATACCGCTCTTCCCACCACCCCACGGGTATCTACCCTTAGGCGGTGAGCACACACTTGATCCCCTGCGTGGGCGCTGTGATCAGGGATGACGCTGGACGGCTGCTGTTGATCAAACGCGGTCATGAGCCTGGCAAGGGGCTGTGGTCGATCCCCGGCGGGCGGGTCGAGGCGGGCGAGTCGGACGCGGCAGCGGTCGTGCGGGAGGTCCGCGAGGAGACCGGGCTCGTCGTGGTGCCCGGGCGGCTGATCGGCACCGTGCGCCGGCCGGCCAGCGGCGACGGCGTGTTCGACATCAGGGATTACGCGGCGGCCGTCACCGGCGGCGCGCTCGTTCCCGGCGACGACGCGGACGACGCGGTGTGGGCGGGGCCGGCCGAACTGGACACGCTGCCGCTGACCGCAGGCCTGCTCGACACGCTCCGGTCATGGGGAGTCGTGTAGGAGCCTGCCGGCTCAGGCCGCCGGCTCGGGCAGCCCGGCCGCCGCGCCCTTCGCGGCCAGCACCAGCGCCATCTTCCTGGACGCCTCGTCGATCATCTCGTCGCCCAGCATGACCGCGCCGCGCTGGTCGAGCGACGTCGCGCGGTCGTAGGCCGCCAGGATGGCCAGCGCCCGCCAGTACTCCTCGACCGCCGGGGTGAACGCCTCGTTGACGACGGGCACCTGCGCCGGGTGCAGCACCCACTTCCCGTCGTAGCCGAGCGCGGCGACGCCGACCGACGCCTTGCGCAGCCCCTCGGTGTCCTGGATCCGCGCGTACGGCCCGTCGATCGCCTGCAGTCCGTTGGCTCGGGCCGCGACAAGAATCCGCATCAGCGGGTAGTGGTGGGCGTCGAAGTCGTAGCCGGCCGGCTGGCCGCCCACGGTGAGCGACCGCATCCCGATGCTAGCCATGAAGTCTGCGGGCCCGAACACCAGCGACACCAGCCGCGGCGACGCCGCGGCGATCGCCTCCACGGCGGCCAGGCCCGCGGCGTCCTCGATCTGGGCCTCGATGCCGATCACGCCCGGCGGCAGGCCCGCCACCTGCTCCGCCTGGCCGAGCAGCACGTCGAGCCAGCTGACCGCCGAAGGCGAGGTGACCTTCGGCAGGACCAGTGAATCGACGGTGCCCGGCGCGCCTTCCACGACCGCGATCACGTCCTTGTAGGCCCACGGCGTGCTGACGCCGTTGATCCGCACCGCGACTAGCCTGCCGTCCCAGCCGCCGGCCGTGAGCGCGCCGACCGCGAGGTCGCGGGCGGTGTCCTTAGCGGCGGGCGCCACCGAGTCCTCGAGGTCGAGCATCACCTCGTCGGCGGCCAGTTCCCGCGCCTTGGTGAGGAACCGCTCGCTGCTCGCAGGGACCGACATGCAGGTGCGGCGCGGCCGGTACTCGCTGTCCATGCGCAGGAGCGTACCGAACGGGTGCCTGACCAGCCGCTCCCGGCCGTCCCGGTTGCACCGATTCTCGCTGTTCTGATCAAATTTGAACGCATGAAACTGTTTGTTTACCGAAATAGCCTCTGATATAGGGGATCGTCGGCTTCGACACTTGCGTCAATCGCGTGCACTGGAGGAATCAATGCACTTGTCCTGGCGGAGAGCATCCGTGGTTGCCACGGCGGCTGTCCTCGTCGCGGGCGGCGGCGCTGCAGCCACCGCCGCTGCGGCCTCCACGGCAGCGCCCGCGGCTTTCAACGGAGCGCACGGGACCGCTACACCGATCAAGCACGTGGTCGTGATCTTCCAGGAGAACGTCTCCTTCGACCACTACTTCGGCACCTACCCGAACGCTGCTAACACGTCGGGCCAGCCGTTTACGGCCAAGCCGGGCACGCCCACCGTCAACGGGCTCACGAACGCGCTGCTGACGGCGAACCCGAACGGCGCCAACCCGCAGCGCTACAGCCCGACGAACATCAACGACGTGCTCACCTGCGACCAGGACCACAACTACAGCGACGAGCAGGCGGCGTTCGACGGCGGGAAGATGGACAAGTTCATCACCACCGTCGGCACCGGCACCGGCACGTCGCCCACCGGGGTGGCGTGCAAGAGCAGCGACGTCATGAACTACTACGACGGCAACACGGTCACCGCGCTGTGGAACTACGCGCAGCAGTTCGCGATGAGCGACAACTCCTACGGCACCACGTTCGGCCCGTCGGCACCCGGCGCGATCAACCTCGTCTCCGGTAATACCGGCAACGTGGACACGAACCATCTGGCCAACAACCCGACGATCGCCACCGCCACCAGCAGGAACGCCGACCTCACGCCCGACGGCCAAGGCGGCTACTCGCTGACCAGCGACGCGCAGCCGTACTGGGACGACTGCTCCACCAGGGACGCGGCCGCGCTGCACGGCACGAACATCGGCGACGAACTGAACGCCGCCGGCGTGTCCTGGGGCTGGTTCCAGGGCGGCTTCCGGCCCACCACGTCCTACACCGACGCGCTGACCGTGGTGGGCAAGTCCGGGCAGCCGACCTCGACGTTCGTCCCTGACCAGTTCGCCAAGGCCGGACTCAACGCGTCCGTGCCGCACTCCACCAACCAGGGGCTCTGCAACGCGGTGACGCCGGTCGGCGCCGGCCTGTCCGCGCCGCTCACCACGGGCACCGGCCAGTACGGGTACAAGGACGACTACATCCCGCACCACGAGCCGTTCCAGTACTACGCGTCGACGGCCAACCCGCACCACCTGACCATCCCGACCAGCAGCAGCGGCCAGGACACGCTCGCCGGGCTGCGCGAGATCGGCCACGACACCCAGTCCTACGTCAAGGGCGTGCCGCAGTTCAACACGCCGAACCACCAGTACGACACGAGCGACTTCAACCAGCTCGTCGCGGCGATCGGCAAGGGCGAGCTGCCCCCGTCGGCGCTGCCCGGGGTCAGCTTCCTCAAGGCCCCTGGCTACGAGGACGGGCACGCGGCGTACTCTGACCCGCTGGATGAGCAGCGGTTCGTCGTCGACACGATCAACGCGCTGATGAAGACCCCGGACTGGAAGTCCACCGCGGTGATCGTCAACTACGACGACTCCGACGGCTGGTACGACCACGCGTACTCGGGCGTGACCAACCCGTCTACCTCCGTCGCTGACGTGCTCACCGGCAACGGCATGTGCGGCAGCGGCACCCCGCTGGCGGGCGAGCAGGGCCGGTGCGGTTACGGGCCGCGGCTGCCGCTCCTCGTGATCTCGCCGTGGGCGAGGTCAAACTACGTGTCGAACACGCTGACCAGCCAGACCTCGGTCATCAAGTTCGTCGAGGACAACTGGGGGCTGGGACGCATACCCGGCAGCGTCGACAAGATCACCGGCAGCATCAGCGGCATGTTCAACTTCAAGGCGCACGGCATCGGCTCTCCCCCGAACGGCAAGCGGTTCATCCTCAGCCCCGTCACCGGGGAACCCGTTAGCTAGTTAGCCCGGCACTACTGCCGGTTCCGGCAGCACTCACGTGCCTGGGGCGCGCGGCACAGCCCGCGCGTCCCAGGCACGTAGCATGGAGGGCATGACCTCCCCGTTGCCCACCACCGAGCAGGTGACGTCCGCGCTGGCCGGCGTCAACGACCCAGA
>DATBBI010000396.1:0-5300 GCA_036271115.1 Trebonia sp. | reverse complement strand
CGCGAGCGATCGCCCACACGGACCCGCACGGCACCTGGCTGCGCTGGTTGTCCTAGCGCTGGCTGTCCTAGCGGTGGCGGCCCGAGGGTACCTGCGTGTCCGTCCCGGGCCCGGGCGGCTCAGCCTGTGCCCCCGGCTGCGGGTCCGTCCCGGCCGATTCGCCGGCATCAGTGCCCGCCCGGCGGCGGCGGAAGTGCAGGACCACCGCGACCGCCAGCCCGACCACGACGATGCCCGCGATGACGTAGGTGGGGCCGTGGAAGTCATTGGCGATGTGCTGCCAGTTGGTGCCCAGGGCGTAGCCGGCGATACCGAGGGCCGCCGTCCAGGGGATGCAGCCGAGCGTGGTGAACAGGCCGAACCGGCCCGCGGGCATGCCCGCGAACCCGGCGGGCAGCGAAATGAAGGTGCGCACCACGGGCACCACGCGGCCGAACAGCACCGCGGACGAGCCGTGCCGGTCGAACCAGGCGACAGCGCGGTCGATGTCGTGGTCGCGCACTCCGAACCGGCGTCCCCAGCGCCGGACCGCGGCCTGCCCGGCGTACCGGCCCGCGCCCCAGGCGAGGTAGCTCCCGGCCACGTTGCCGAGCACTCCGGCGAGCACGACGCCGGCCAGCGAGAGATGCACTCCGGGGTAGGCGCCGGCCGCGAGTGCGCCGGCGAACAGCATGATGACTTCGGACGGGATCGGGATACAGGCCGACTCGGCCAGCATCAGCAGGAACACCGCGACGTACCCGTACTGGATGATCAAGTGCTGCACAAGGCTGTTCCCTCCGTGGCTATCTTCTACGTAATTGTAGTAGATAACCGCCGCATCATCGCCATCGTCCGGCGGGCAACCGCCCGGACCGCACCGGGCCTGCGGTGAACGACGAGCAGCGCCGTCAGGACGACACCGCTGGCCACCAGGCCGGCGATGCCGGCGACGTGACCGATCCGCGCCAGCGAATGAGCGGCCAGGGTGCCCGCGCTCAGCGCCGCCGCCAGCCACGGCACGCGCATCACGAGGATCCGGGCGGCAAAGGACCGGTAGCGCATCCCGGCACCGCCGGCTACCGACGGCATCGACGCCGTGAGCCAGGCCGCGGTCCGGCCGCGCCTGGCGGGCTGGGCGCCGGACTCCTGCTCCGCCCGCCCGGGACGGCGGCGGCGCCACCACCCGGTCACCGCGGCGCCGCTGAAGAACGCCAGCTGATCGCCCGCGACGACCGCGGCGACGACAGGGACCACGACGGCGAGCGCGGGGCGCCCGGCGCCGATCAGCGCGCCGGCCAGCAGGGTCACGGTCCCGCCCGGCAGCAAGACGGCAGGGACCAGCACGATCTCCACGACGACGGCCACGCAGAGGGTGGCGACGGCCACAGCGGTCGGCAGCGCGTTCAGCGCGGGAAGGAACGCGGGGGCGGCCGCCACGACAGGCATCACCGGCACACTATAACTACGACATCTATGTAGAACTTCTGTTTTCCTGGCAAGTCCCGGTCACGGCCTCACGGCCTGGCAGACCAGCGCCTGGACAGCGACCCGGTGATCGGCAACGACATCGCAGGCGGGCCAGACGCGGGCACTGCCGGCGCAACCGCCACCGGCACCGGCTCGGCCGGCACGATCGGCGGTCGCCGCACCGCCGGGGCGCGAAGCGCCGCGAGCAGCTCGTCGAGCGCCTCGAAGTTGTGCGCGCTGACCACGGCGTCGCAATACGGCCAGGCGGCCGCCATGCCGCCGACCTCGGGACGGTACCTCGAGCTCTGCGTTCGCGGGTTCGCCCACACGATCCGGTAGGCGACCCGGTGCAGCCGCGCCATCTGCGCGCCGAGCACGCCGGGGTCCCCGGTCTCCCAGCCGTCGGAGATGATCAGCACGACAGCGCCGCGCGCCATGCCGCGGACGCCGTAGCGGTCGTTGAACTCACGCAGCGTGGCGCCGATCCTGGTGCCGCCGGCCCAGTCGGGCGCCGCCTCGCCCGCCTTGGCGAGCATCGTCTCCGGGCTCGCCGCGGACAAGAACGGCGTCAGCCTTGTCAGCCGGGTGGCGAACGTGAACACCTCGGTGCGGGGCCGGCTCGCGTCACCCGGCAGGGCGGCCCCGGCCCCGGCGGCGCCAGCCCCGCCGCGGGCGGCGACGTACATGAGCTGGAGCAGCGCCCGCGCGTAGGGCTCCATCGACCCGGAGATGTCGCAGAGCACGATCAGCCGTCGCGGCCTGACCCGGACCGCACGCCTGGCGATGGTCACCGGCTCGCCCGCGGTGCGGGTCGCCAGCCGCATCGTGCGTCGCATGTCCAGTCGCGCGCCCTCCTTGCGCGCCCGGTACCTGCGGGTCTTGCGCGGCGGCACCGCGATCGTGAGCTCGCGCATCAGCACCGCGAGGCGGCTCAGCTCGTCCGGCGACAGCTGCGCGAAATCCCGCTCCATCAGGCGCTCGGTATCGGACGCGACCCGCCTGATGGCCGGGATCTCAGGCGCGTCCTCGTCCGCCGAGTCGGACGAGGACGAGGAGGCGGCCGACGCGGTCACCTCGCGCAGCACCGGCGGCAGCTCCCCCGGGCCGTCCTCAGTCCGCGCACCCGGTGGCGCACCCGGGTCCGCGGGCTCCATCGTCCCCCGCTGCGGCGCGGTCGCCCCCCGGGCGCCTGGCGGCGCGGCGGCGAACATCTCGGCGAAGATCCGCTCGAACGTTTCTACCTGGCTGGGATCGGAGACCATCGTGGCCAGCGCGCACGCGTGCAGTTCCGCGATCGTCGAGGCGTCCATCACGGTGACCGCCCGCGCCAGCCGCTCGCAGCGCTGCGGCCCCGCGGGCAGGCCAGCGGACCGCAAAGCGACGCCAAGCGCGGCAGCCAGCGTCGCCACGTCGGTCAGCGGCAGCTCGTGACCGTCAGGCTCGGGCTGGGTGCCCCCGCCAACCCGGGTGCCGTCAGTCATGCCCCACGACGGCGGCCAGTCCCGCCTCTCGCACGGTCTGCTCATCCTCCGGGTACTTGACCACCACGCTCATCGTCCGCTCGGCTGCCGCGGCGGACAGCGACGAGGAGCCGAACACGGACAGCGCGCCCGCCCAGGTGATCGCCTCGGAAATTCCCGGCGGCTTGGTCAGCTCCAGCGCCCGCAGCCGGCTCACGGCGGCCGCCACCTCCCCCGCGAGCAACGAGCTCGCGGCGGGCACCCGCCGGCGGATGATCTGCGCGACCCGCGCCGCGTCCGGGTACCCGATCCAGTGGTACAGGCACCGTCGCTTCAGCGCGTCGTGCAGGTCACGGGTCCTGTTGGAGGTGAGGATCGTGATCGGGGGAACCTTCGCGCGCCGCGTGCCGAGCTCGGGGATCGTGACAGAGGACTCCGCCAGCATCTCGAACAGGAACGCCTCGAACTCGTCGTCGGCCCGGTCCACCTCGTCGATGAGCAGCACGGCGGGCCGCGGTCCCGGGTGGTCGAGCGCGGTGAGCAGCGGCCGGGCGAGCAGGAACTCCTCGCGGAACAGGTCGGTCTCCCGCATCTGCTCGTGCGTGGCCTCGGCGAGCCTGATGGCGAGCAGCTGCTTGGGGTAGTTCCACTCGTAGAGCGCCTCGGCGGCCGCGATGCCCTCGTAGCACTGCAGCCGGACGAGCGCGGTGTCGAGCGCGGCGGCCAGGGACTTGGCCGCCTCGGTCTTGCCGACACCCGGTTCGCCCTCGAGCAGGATCGGCTGACCCATCCGCACGGCGAGGAACAACGCCGCGGCAAGCTGGTCGCCGGCCAGGTAGCCGGTCTCGTCGAGGGCGCCGGCCAGCGCCGCCACATCGGGGAACCGCTTGCCGAGCTCGCTGGAAACTACGCTGCTCACAACGTGCGAGTTTATCCCCCAGGGCCGGCTGCCCACGCATCCGGGACAATTCGGGCGGCCGTCGGGCGAGGTCAGCGCCCTCCGATGTCCTCGCTCCATACCTCCGGGTACCGGGTCTGGAACTCTTCCATCGCGGCTACGCAGGCTGGGTCGTCAAGCAGCACGACCGACACCCCGCGGGAGCGCAGGAAGTCGAGGTCGCCCGCGAAGGTGCGGGCTTCGCCCACCACGACGCGCGGGATCTGGAACAGCAGGATCGCCCCGGTGCACATCTGGCACGGAGACAGCGTTGTGTACAGTGTCGTGCCCGCGTAGGACGGCCGCCGCCCGGCGTTGCGCAGGCACGCGATCTCGCCGTGGGCCACCGGGTCGCCGCGCTGCACGCGCTCGTTGTGCCCGGCGGCGATCACCTCCCGGTCCGCCGCGAGCACCGCGCCGACCGGTACTCCGCCGGCGTCAAGGCTGGTCCGCGCCTGCTGGAGGGCCAGCGCCATCAGGTCTGAGTCCAGATCGCCCATGACCGCATACGTTACAGGGAAGCCCCGCCGGACAGGGAAGCCCCGCCGAGCCACTGCGCACGGGTCACTTCCCACACCACGCCGATCCCGGTCCCCGCGAGCGGCTTGTGATCGAGCGGACGGCGCTCGATCACGGTGAAGCCCAGCTTGCGCGGGATGCCGCCGCTCGCCTCGTTGAGCTCGTCGTGCACGATCTGCACCCGCTCGATGCCTGGCAGGGCAAACGCCTGGTCGGTCAGGGCCTCCGCGGACGCGGTCGCCACTCCGCGGCGGGTATACGCCGGGTGCACCCAGTAGCCGATCTCCAGGCCGCCCGGCCCGATCCTGGCCATCAGCCCCGCCGATCCGGCGATCGCGCCGCCGGTGAGGATCGCGTAGTTGAATCCCGCGCGCGCGTTCCAGTCGCGCTCGGAGCCGACGAGGAACTCGGCCTGCGCCGCGCGGCTGAAGTCCAGCGCCCATGGCATCCACGGGCGCAGGTGCTCGAGCGACGCGAACACCGCCGCGCAGGAGGCATCCAGGTCGTCGGGACGCCAGCGGCGCAGCACGACTGGGCCAGCGTCGATGACCTCCGCGGGCGCCGGCGCATCGTGTCGCATAACCCCACCATGTCGCGCCCCGCGGAGCGGCACAAGCCGATTAGCGGCGCGGACCCCAGTGCCCCGGCCGCCCGGACCGGCCACGACCCCCCAGCCGGCGCCGCGGGTCCCGCCGGTCGCCCCGAGGACGCGGCACGTGGTGCGTAACCGGCAGCGCCCACTCGTACCGGAGTTCCTCACCGGGCCGCAGCCTGGCCCAGCGCGCCGCCTCGATCTGCAGCGCCCGCGCCGCCGCCGCGAAGGCCTGCGGCGACGGCGGCTCTGGCATCCGCAGCACCGACAGCTTCGACCCGGTCAGCCGCCTGATCTCGTCCGCCGACGGGTCGTCGAGCGCCGCGATGGCCTCGACGAGGTT
>DATBBI010000395.1:0-5699 GCA_036271115.1 Trebonia sp. | reverse complement strand
GAGATGGCGTGCGCCACCTCGTCGGCCACCACCGGGATCCGCAGCCAGCGGTCCAGGGGGCTCTTGCGCCAGGCGTAGATGGAGATCTCGCCGCCGTCGGACCTGGCGATGCTCACCTTGGCCCCGTCGGCCAGCAGCGCGGTCACGTTCGCCAGCCGTACCCGCCGCGCGATGAGGCCCACCCGGAACAGCAGCGTCTCCGCGTCCTGGTCGAGCACCACCTCGGTGGGGCGGACGGCCATGCCAAGGCCCCAGCCGCCGAGCAGCACCATGACCGGCACGCCGAACCACAGCGGGAAGAACACTCCCGCCACCAGGACGCCGGCCGCCGCGACGACGGCCGACTTGACCTGCAGCGTGACCGGGCATCGCCAGCGTTGAATCGGCACCGGAAAAGTATGCCGCATGCGCGGGGGCGTCCCGGCCATCGCACCGGCCGGGGGCGGGACGTGGCAGGATGGCTGGGTGGGTTCGCTGATGCTGCTGGACACCGCGTCGCTGTACTACCGGGCGTTCTACGGGATGCCGGAGACGGTGACGGCGCCGGACGGCACGCCGGTCAACGCGATCCGCGGGCTGCTCGACGCGATCGCCAGGCTCGTCAGGGACCGGTCGCCGGAACGGCTGGTGGCCTGCCTGGACGCGGACTGGCGTCCCGCGTTCCGGGTTAGCGCCATCCCGTCATACAAGGCGCACCGGGCGGAGCCGGACGGCACCGAGCAGACCCCGCCGGGCCTGGCCGTGCAGATTCCGCTGATCACCCAGGTGCTGATCGCCACCGGTATCGCCATGGCCGAGCACGAAGGCTACGAGGCCGACGACATCATCGCCACCCTGGCCGACCGCGCCCGCACGCCGGTCGAGGTGGTCACCGGCGACAGGGACCTGTTCCAGCTCGTCGACGACGACCGCCAGATCCGGATTCTCTACACGATTCGCGGGCTGGGCAAGCTCGAACCGGTCACCGAGTCCGAGGTCGAGAAGAAGTACGACATCCCCGGCAAGGCCTACGCGGACTTCGCCGTGCTGCGCGGCGACCCGAGCGACGGCCTGCCCGGCGTGCCGGGAATCGGCGAGAAGACCGCCGCCACGCTCATCCGGGCGTTCGGCAGCGTCGACGGCATCAAGAACGCCCTCGACCTGGGCCACGGCGGTTTCCCGCCGGGCACCCGCAAGAAGCTGGAGGCCGCCCGCGACTACCTGGACGTCGCCCCCTCCGTGGTGATAACAGCAAGAAACGTGCCGCTGCCCGACGACATCGACGGCAGCCTGCCGACCAGGCCGCCCGACCAGGAGGAGCTCACCGAGATCGGCGCCGCTCTCGGCCTCGGGTCATCGCTCTCCCGCTTCCGCGCGGCAGTAACAGAAAGGGGAGACTCGTGACCACCGACACCACCCTCTACCCGGCTGGCCGGCTCCGGGTCGTCGCCGAAGCGGTGCGCGGTAAGGGCATCGGCGCCCTGCTGCTGACCCCGGGCCCGGACCTGCGCTATGTGACCGGTTACGACGCCAAGCAGCTCGAGCGGCTGACCTGCCTCGTGGTCCCGGCGGAGGGCGACCCGTTCCTGGTGGTGCCGCAGCTCGAGCTGAAGGCGGCCCAGGCCTCCCCGGCGTCCGGCCTCGGTGTGGAGATGGTGAGCTGGGGGGAAACGACGAGCCCGTTCGGGATAATCAAGAACAGGCTGCAGCGCCCGGAGTCAGTGGCGTTGTCCGACCGGATGTGGGCGCTGCACGTGCTGCAGTTCGCCGCGATCTTCCCCGGCGCCGGGCAGCACCTGGCCAGCGAGGTGCTGTCCCCGCTGCGGGTCCGCAAGTCGGCGGCCGAAGTGGGGGCGCTGCGCGAGGCCGGCCAGGCCATCGACCGGGTGCACGCGCGCGTCCCGCGGTGGCTCAGGCCGGGGACCACCGAGCGGGAGGCCGGGGCAAAGATCGCCGAGGCCATCCTGGGCGAGGGGCACGCCACGGTCGACTTCGTGATCGTCGGCTCAGGGCCGAACGCCGCCAGCCCGCACCACGAGGTCTCCGACCGGGTGATGCAGCAAGGTGACGTCGTGGTCGTCGACATCGGCGGCACGATGCCGTCGGGGTACTGCTCGGACTGCACGCGGACCTACGCGATCGGCGAGCCGCCCGCCGACTTCGCGAAGTACTACGCAGTGCTCAAGGATGCGCAGGAACAGGCCTGCGACGCGGCCGGGCCCGGCGTCCAGGCGCAGGAGGTGGACCGGGTGGCGCGCGGCATCATCGCCGCCGCCGGGTACGGCGACTGGTTTATCCACCGCACCGGCCACGGCATCGGCCTGGAAAGCCACGAGGACCCGTACATCGTGGAGGGCAACGCCACGGAGCTCGAACCGGGGATGGCCTTCTCCGTCGAGCCGGGCATCTACCCGGGGCCGCACGGCGCGCGCATCGAGGACATCGTGGTCTGCACCGAGACCGGCCGCGAGCGGCTGAACAACGTGCCCACCGACCTGGTGATCGTGTAACAGGGAATCAGCGGTCCGGAGAGTCGCCCCGCTGCTGTTCGGCGAGGAACTGCTCGAACTGCTCGGCGAGCTCGTCCGCGGTCGGCATCTGCTCGCCCTCGGCGAGCAGTTCCCCGTCGGACGACGCGAGCGCCGCGTCGTACTGCTGCTCGAGGCCGTGCACCAGCTCGGCGACCTCAGAGGACTCGGCGACCTGCCGGTCGATCAGCGTGTTTGTGCGGTCGGCGGCCTCGCGCAGCTCGAGCGCGGGCAGGTCGAGCCCGGTGACTTCGCATACCGAGTCGAGCAGGGTCAGCGCCGCGGTCGGGTATGCGGCCTGGGCCAGGTAGTGCGGCACCTGGACCACGAAGCCGATCGCGTCCCGTCCCGCCTCGCCGAACCGGAACTCCATCAGCGCGGACGCGCTGGCCGGCACCTGGAGCTTGCTGGGCAGCGGAACCCGGGTGGTGACCAGCCCTGGACGGGTGGCGTGCGTGATCACGCCGAGCGGACGGGTGTGCGGTATCCCCATCGGGACGCCGAAGTACGTGATCATCGGGCCAGCTCCGAGCCGCTCCGCGAGGGACCTGGTGGCCGCGACGAACAGCTCCCATTCGTGGTCCGGCTCAGGGCCGGTGAGCAGCAGGAACTGCTTGCCGCCCACGTCCGACAGCAGGTAGACCGACAGTTCCGGCTGGTCGTAGCTCTCCCAGTGACCGTCGTCGAACGTCATCAGCGGCCGCCGTGACCGGTAGTCGAGGAGCCGGTCGGTGTCGAATCTCGCGACCGTCGTGTGCTCGAACGTGTCAAGAAGGTGCTCGGTGACCAGGCGTCCCGCCGCGCCCGCGTCCATGAATCCCTCCAGGTGCACGAGCATCGCCGCGCCGCTCACGTCCGGCGTCACCGCAGGATCCAGTTCGTAGAGTTCTTCCGGCTGCTGCTGCATGCTTCCAGTCTCCCACCACGTACCACTGTCTTACGCCGTGCACTGTCTTTCGCCGTGCAACGCACGGCAGGCCCAGATCCATCCCGAGATAAATCCGTTACCGCTCGGCCCTTCCAGCCGGAAGAAATCACGTTAAGTTGTCGTGGGTGGAAGAGATCGACCGCAAGATCGTGTCGCTGCTGTCCCGCAACGGGCGCATGAGCTTCACGGAACTCGCCAGGCAGGCAGGCCTTTCGGTGTCGGCGGTGCACCAGCGCGTCCGGCGCCTCGAGGCCGAGGGAGTCATCACCGGGTACATCGCGCTGTGTAATGCGGACGTCATAGGGCTGCCGCTGACCGCCTTCGTGTCGATAAAGCCATTCGACCCGGCCGCCCCCGATGACCTGCCGAGCAGGCTGGCCGATCTCACGGCGATCGAGGCCTGTCATAGCGTAGCGGGCGATGAGAACTACATCCTGAAGGTGCGGGTCGCCTCCCCGGCGGCGCTGGAGGACCTGCTCCAGCAGATCCGCAGCATCGCGAACGTCTCCACCAGGACCACGGTCGTGCTGAGCACGCCGTACGAGTACCGGCCGCCCACCGTCTAGGCGGCGGGCTTAGCGGGCGTCCGGGCGGGACCGCAGGCCGTCGAGCATGAGGGCCATCAGCCTGTCGGTGTCCTCCGGCGACTGTTCGGTGGCCACCACGATGCCGTGCACAAGGCGGAGCAGGTCCCGTTCCGTCACGTCGGGGCGCAGCACCCCGGCCCGCTGCGCGTTGGCGACCAGCCGGCCCGCGGCGTCCCGCATCGCCACCATGCAGCCGTTCATCAGCTCGGAGTCTTTGCCGACCGCGCTGATCAGCGCGTGCGCCAGGCCGCGCTTGGTGACCAGGTAGGCGCCCAGCGCGCGCACCCAGCCGAGCAGGGCCTGCTCAGGGGAGTTGCTGACGAGCAGCTCGTCCGCCGCGTCGCAGACCGTCTGCACCTGGCTGCGGTACACCGCGGCCTGCAGGTCGACCCGCGTCGGGAAGTGCCGGTACAGCGTACCGATGCCAACGCCGGCCCGCCGGGCGATGTCGTCGAGCGGCGCGTCGGCGCCGCGCTCGGCGAAGGCGGCGGTCGCCGCCTCAAGGAGCTTCGCGCGGCTGCGCCGCGCGTCCGCGCGCATCCGCGGCTCTTCGCCCGCGTCGAGGCGGGTCTCGTCAGTAGTGCTCATCAGCTCAACATTAAATCGGTTTGCCAAAGCGGAGGGACTCTCCGTATAGTAACCGGAGTGGACCTCCGAATCTTTCCTCATCGTACCGTGAACGGCGCCGTTCGTCGCGGGGACGGCCGGGCTGGCGTCGCGCTGGCGATCATGCTCGGCGCTCAGCTGATGATCATCCTCGACGCGACCGTGGTGAACATCGCGCTGCCGCACATCCAATCGGGACTGCACTTCTCCGCCACCAGCCTGTCCTGGGTCCTGAACGCGTACACGCTGACGTTCGGCGGGCTGCTGCTGCTGGGCGGCCGGGCCGGTGACATCCTGGGCCGCCGCCGCACGTTCCTCGCCGGGATCGTGATATTCACGGTGGCCTCGCTGGCCGGCGGCCTTGCGCCGTCCGCCGGGGTGCTGCTCGCCGCCCGCGCCGTGCAGGGCGTCGGCGGCGCGCTCGCCTCGCCCGCCGTGCTCGCGCTGGTGGTCAGCGGCTTCCCCGAAGGCAGGGAGCGGACCAGGGCGCTGGCCATCTACGTCGGCGTGGTGACCGGCGGCGGCTCGCTCGGTCTCGTCCTCGGCGGGCTGATCACCCAGTGGCTGGACTGGCGCTGGGTGCTGTTCATCAACGTGCCGATCGGCATCGCGGTCGTCGCCGCCACTCCGCTGTTCGTCGCGGAAACACCCCGGCAGCCTGGCCGCTTCGATCTGACGGGCGCGATCACCTCGACGGCCGGCGTCGCAGCGCTCGTCTACGGCTTCATCAGGGCCGCGTCGTACGGCTGGGGCGACCGCATCGGGCTGGCGGCGTTCGCGGCGGCGGCCGTGCTGCTCGCGATCTTCCTGCGCACCGAGACCCGCGCCCAGCAGCCGATCACGCCGCTGCGGCTGTTCGCCGACGCCAGCAGGTCCGGCTCGTACGTGGCGCGGCTGCTGCTGGTGGGCGGCATGTTCGGGATGTTCTTTTTCCTGACCCAGTTCCTGCAGGACGTGCTCGGCTTCAGCCCGCTGCGGGCGGGCCTGGCGTTCCTGCCGTTGACCCTGCTGCTGTTCGCGGTGTCCCGCGGGGTGCCGCGGCTGATGCCGGTGTTCGGGCCGTGGCGGCTG